>CAZIVM010000092.1:0-9865 GCA_964542845.1 uncultured Victivallales bacterium | reverse complement strand
ATAATAGTAATATTTTTCATGCGCGAAATAAAATAAAATGGCTCCGACAGCTGGATTGGCTTCCGCGCCTCTATATTCATCATAAAGTAAATTATACCCCTTTTTCGGTGCTCAGTCGGTACGTTTCACTCCCCGAACCATTCTCATCCAGCACAATACATAATATTCATTTTCATTGGATAAGGCTTTAAAAATAAAATGGCTCCGACAGCTGGATTCGAACCAGCGACCAAGTGGTTAACAGCCACCTACTCTACCGCTGAGCTATGTCGGAGTCTATATCAACTTATAAAGTCAACGATATCTAATATACATCTAAATTGAAAAAAATCAAGTTCAAAAACGAAAAAAAATTAAACTTTTATTCACGAACGAGATGATTCAACATTTTCAATAATATTGATCGCATCAAAGTAATAGACATCATCATTCTACTTCCAGTGCAAATTTTAGTTTAAAGTATTGGATTCTTTACATTCTGTATGCGTATAAATACGCTCAACGCGCGACCCAAACGAACAAATAATTTCATAGGGATGCGTCCCTTTCAAATTCGCCCAATCTTCTACACTAATCGCATGAATCCCCTCACCGCCAAGACAAATCACATCATCGCCACATTGTGCATCGGGCACATTATCTAAATCGACGGTAATATAATCCATCGACACGCGACCTAATATTTGGCACGGCACCCCCCGAATCAACACATATCCGCGATTGGAAAGTGCGAGGGGGAGTCCATCGGCATAACCTGCGGAAACAGTCCCGACACGCTTGTCGACAGGGAGTTTATAGGTACAACCATAACCAATCGTATATCCTGCAGGGAGTTGACGAATAGCAGCCAACTTGGTCTTCAAAGTCAACACCGATTTTAAGTTCATCGCACGGCGTCCTTCCGAATCAAACGAACCATGCAAGTTGATTCCCGTACGCACATGGGTAAATGGCGCAATGTAACTTTGAGGGAAATTATTAATCGCATCAGAATTAGCAATATGCACTTGTGAAAGATGAACACCATGTTTTTCAAGTTGCGCCAAAACCATTTTTAATTTTTCAATTTGACCCAATGTAATTTCGGACGCATTTTGATACGCCACAGGAAAATGTGAATAGATGCCCACAAAATCAAGATTGGGCAAACGCGTACATTCTAAAAGTTGAGGTAAAGCTTCAAAACTCAAAAAACCCGAACGCCCCATTCCTGTATCAAGCGCAAAGCAACATGTTGTCACTTTATTTTGCTTAACACTCTCAGCTGAAAGTTGTTGCGCGATTTCATAACTCCCAACACTTGCAATAATTCCATGACGCACCACATCCGAAACTTCATCAGGAAGCACACATCCTAAAATTTGAACAGGCAATCCGAGCTTTACTAAAGCGAGCGCCTCACGCAACTCGGCCACCGCAAATGCCACTGCACCTGCTGTTTTCAAAGTTTGCGCAATCTCCAACACGCCGAGTCCGTACGCATTGGCTTTAAGGACACATATCACTTTTGCAGGTGCCACAAGTTTTGACACGGCCACAAAATTATCGCGCAACGTTTTTAAGTTAATTTCAACCCATACACGATTTTTCATTACTGTTTTCACACTTTCTTAAAAATATTAAAAACTATCGTACGCGCGTTGAAGACCGAGAACAGTCCCTAAAACGGCTAAGTCTTTATAAACATCTTCACCGCGTTTAATCCATACATTTTTGCCTTCACGCACTGCAAAACCTAAAATAAATTTACCGTTTTGATTGGCTAAACAAAGTTGATTATGATCGGCAATGGCATTGAGTTTCAAAATTAAAATATCGTTAGGAATAATTGACGATTCAGCAATCGCTAAATTTTTGTCGATGCGAATCGCAAAGAGTTGACGAAACGCAATACTAGAGATAAACTCAGGTGAAATAAAAATTTGCTCCGAAACTTGTTTATTCATCATATCCGCAGGTGAAAGATAACAAGGCACCATCAAACGCGCATTCGGTGGGGTCGCTTTAGGCGCTTGATCTTCCCCCACCAAAACAATACTGCGCGCTTGCACCCCACGCGTGATCACATTCTTTTTTTGCAAAGCGCGTAAGTGCATTAAGGCAGACGGCGCAGAGATAGAAAAATAAGTAGCCACTTCACCGACGCTGGGCGAATACCCGTTCTCAATCACATAAGAACGGATATAGTCCAAAACCTCGCGTTGACGTTTCGTGAGCCCAATCATGATTAGAACTCTATATTGAGCGCATCAAACGCATCGGCCATTGAACCTGCGTTTTCAGCTTTTTGAGTTTCTGTTTTTTGAGCAAACCACTCGCGAAGTTCGGCCTCTTCAGCTTTTGCAGCCAAAGATTCAGGCAAGACTAAACTAATTTTATTATCATCGCCAATCGATTCAACCACAACAGTGACTTTGTCGCCCACTTTATGAATCACCTTGTCGCCTGTTTGGCTTTGGTGGAGCAAACCTGTATTGCGATTTCCTAAATCGATAATGACACCAAAAGGTTTTAAGAACTTGACAGTCCCTTCATAAGTTTCGCCCACTTCAATTGTGTGGGTTGCTTCTTCAGCCGTCACGGCTTTAGGGGGTAAGCGAAGGCTAATACGGTGGCGTTCTGGATCAACAGATTCCACTTCCACCACCACTTCATCATTCACTTGATAAACTTCTTCAGGTGATTTTAAATGGCGACGCATCGCACTGCCAATTTTTGAAATATGGAGAAGACCTTCAAGTTCATCTTCAAGCTCTACAAACACACCAAAAGGTTCAATGCGTGTAATCACCCCTTCACAAAGTGTCCCGGGGGTGAACTCATCGGCGATTTCATCCCAAGTCATGTGCGTTCCATCATTGGGGAGGACAAGGCTAATACGATGACGCTCCATATCAATCTTATTAATTGTGACAGAAACTTCGTCGCCAATTTGATAAACATCTTCAGGGCGTTTAATGCGCTTATGGAAATAGTTGCTCATTTCATTGACATGGAGCAAGCCTTCGACATCGTTGCCCAACTCAACAAATACCCCAAACGACTCCATACGCACAACAGTTCCGCGAACCGTGCGTCCTTCATGGAACTCCTCAATAATATTTTCCCATGGAATTTTGGCGCCACGATAAGAGAGACTTACACGATCGCGATCCCAATCAATATCTTTAACCATCACTTCTGCGCGGTCGCCCACAGATAAAACCTCAGAAGGCATCATGCGACGTCCACTCCAAGAGAGTTCGCTTGCAGGAATCATCCCTTCGATACCGCCGAGTTCCACAAATGCACCGAAGTCCATGACGCGTGTCACTTCTCCCGTAATTTTATCACCCACTTTTAAATCATATTTGAGCGCATCGCGTTTTTTTGAACGCTCTTGTTCAAGGACACGACGACGGGAAACCACACAATCACCATCTTCTGTAAGTTGTGTAATCAAAAATACGCCAGGCATCCCAACAAGTGAAGTCCCTTCGGGAAGCGGACGAAGATCCGCTTGCGAGTAAGGACAGAATGCATCCACACCCCCAATATCAACCGTATATCCGCCCTTGCGTTCTTCGGCAAATTTCCCTTCAACAGGGAGTCCAGCCTTAAACGCATCGCCTAAATGTTGCGCCGCTAAAACGCCATCCATTTTAACCGTTAAAAGTAAAATATCATTACGATTATCAACCACCATTGCATCGACTGCATCGCCAATTTTAACGGTCATTTCGCCTTCATCGTTAAGGAATTCACGACGATCCACAACGCCCTCTTGCGTACTTCTTACATTTAAGAATACCGATTTATCATCCATGCCACACACGGTTCCTTTCACTTGTGCGCCACGACGGAATCTTAAAGTTAATCCTTTCAAAGATTCATCTACCATCGATGCGAAGTCGAATCCATCGTCTTCGATTTCAAGCGCTTTAGGTTCGGCAAGAACCGCAATAGGTGTTTCAACCACGGGGGCAATTTCTTCAGCGGGAGTTGCCTCAACGACAGGCGTCGCTTCTTCGACTTTCTCTGCTAAGACTTCAATCGCTTCTTCTGCACTATCCGCTACGAGAGGTTGAACACTCTCATTTGCAGGTTCGTTTTTGACGGTTTCTGTAATTTCGTTTTCAGTCACATTATTTTCCATGATTCTTTCCTTATATGATTTTCTATTTTTGTATTGACTTTGACTAATAAATATTAAGATAATGCCATTTTCAAAAGTTTCAACCTTTTTCAATGAAAAAATTTGTTTTTTTTATCACTTGGAAGTATATTGAGTAGTATAGAGTCATTAAAACGCATCATTATAAGGTAAAACATGAAAACTTTCCTCAAATATTTCGGTATTGCACTCCTCTTTTCTGCCATTGGCATGTTTCTCATCGACCTCGGCGGATGGAGCGAAACAGGCCCTAAATCCAATATCGCATTTGTCGGCGGACTTCTCAACCAATATCATCTCCTATTTTGGACCATGATTTTTGGGAACTTCGCCACGAATCGTCCGATTATTGATTTCTTTATTGTGTTACTCATTCCTACCGCCCATTGGATGATGTTACTCTTTGTCGCCAAAACGGTATGGACGCAACTTTGGAGCAAGGTCCCAGCTGTTAACGTGAGTGTTGGCAGTGGTGGCAAAAAGAAAAAAGGTAAAAAATGAAAATCTACACCGCACAGGATCAACGTGCCATGGATGCAATGGCATCTCAAAATGGTGTTCCGACACTCGATTTAATGCAAAATGCAGGAAACGCACTTGCTCAAATTGTGATTGAAGAATGGATTCAAAACCAACATATTCAACATGTTTGCGTTCTTGCGGGCAAAGGGAACAATGGCGGTGACGCCTTTGTGATGCTACAATCCTTGCCCTGTTCGTACGATTGTTTTGTGACACATCCTAAACAGGAATGTAGTCAAGATGCGCAAGCCTTTTTTCCATCTAACGCCCTCCCCTTAGAAACGTTAGACCTTTCAAAACTCCCCCCCCATACACTCATCATTGATGCCCTTTTTGGCACAGGGTTTAAAGGCGAACTCCCTGCAAATATCCTTCAAATCATCCCAAAAATCGAAGAACTAAAAATTCCCGTCTTAGCGGTTGATATTCCGTCGGGACTTGATGCGGAAACTGGAAAAACAAATGGGGCATTTACGGCTGAAATGACCGTTTCGTTTGTCGCCCTTAAACCAGGTCATCTCCTCGAAAACGGACCTCAATATTGTGGAAAATTGCGTGTGGTTGATATTGGAATGCCCCCATGTGTGCTAGACGCATTTAAGCCTCTTTATTATGAAGTTACCACCCAACAAACGTGCAAAAACCTTATCCCCACCCCGTCTCGCTATTCGCACAAAACGCAGTTTGGCAAAGTGATTGTCGTGGGTGGACTCGATTGTTATTCGGGTTCGGTGGCTCTTTCATCGACAGCCGCCATGAAAAGTGGCGCAGGAATGTGCACGGTTGTCACCGCTGAAAACAATGTCGGACACTTCTTAAATGCGGTCATACAACGTCGACTCCCCCTTGATAAAAAAGGGAAAGCCATTTTCGATGTAGATAGACTCCTCACCTTAAAAGATTGGGGCGATGTCAGTGTAATTGGACCAGGGCTCACCGTCACTCCCGAAGGCGCAAATTTGTTTCGTTACTTTCTCTCAAGCGCGTTTGGATCACGCAAATTCGTGGTCGATGCCGATGCACTCACGCTCATGGCAAATCTTAAACTCGCCCACCATTCCGATCTCGAAATCGTAATTACCCCACATGCCGGAGAAGCCGCACGTTTGGCGGAAGCTTATCATGTTGCCCCACTTGAAAATCAAAACGATACCAAAGCCCGTATGACATTTGCCCAAAATTTAGCCCAAGCCCTTCATTGCACGGTGGTACTTAAAGGACTCCGCACGATGATTGTTTCTGCAGACGGCACACAAGTTGCAGTGAATACCAGTGGAACCCCTGCCCTTGCAACGGCGGGGAGTGGTGATGTTCTTTCAGGAATAATTGCGGGATGGATGGCGCGCGGATTATCACCATTTGATGCCGCGAGAATCGGGGTCTTTATCCACGGCAAACTCACCGAAAAATATCCTTTTGATGTGCGGGGAATCACGGCAGATGATTTGTTAAACCTTATTCCACAAGTATAAAAATGAAAAAGTTGATAGGGATATATATTGTTATCATAACCATATGTTTGAGTGTCAGTAGTTGTCAATACCTCAAAGATAGGGGCAACGATGCCTTAGATATTATCACCCTTAAACCGATGATTGCGCCACGTATCGCACTTGGTGTACAAATTTTTCCAGTAGAGTCATTGGTCGATGCATATGTATTGCGCGTCAATCAAGGTAACTATAATAAAACGAGTAATGGAATTAATATTATCATTGCAGATTTTCCAGTCAAAGAACATCGTAAACGTTGGATTGATTTTTTCGATATCGACGTCACTGCAATGGCGTTAATCGGCCTTAAATTTGGAATTAACTTTGCAGAACTCGCCGACTTCCCCTTAGGTTTTGTCGGCGTTGATATTGCCAAAGATGATGGGGATAAACGCTACGAAAAACCACCTGTAAAACCGAGAAAACCCAGACCCAGTCAACCTAGGGAAGATCCCATCATCATCGAACCCGACCTTCCTCAAGAACCTGAAATTTTCTATGAAGAACATCCCGAAGTTCACGAATATTTCTTTGGAAAAGATTTGCAAAACGTAGATGAAAAATAAATAATTATTTTGAGAGTTGCTCTGCAATGGCTTTAGAACGATTGGCACAGGCATCAAAACAAGCCGAAATGGCCGCATTGAAATGATGAGATTCCAACGCTTCTAATCCCGCAAGCGTAGTGCCTTTTGGACTACACACGGCTTGAATCAACGACGCCAAGGATTCGTTTGACTTCGCCGTCAAAACCGCAGAACCCATCACCGTTTGAATCAACATGCGCTGTGCCATCTCCGCAGGGATTCCACGCGCAACGGCACACTCTAAAAATCCTTTTAAGAATGTCCATAAAAAGGCAGGCATGCTCCCACATAATGGAATAATATCATCCATCATCTCTTCTTCAATATGAACCATCATTCCTAACGGTTGCAAAAGATTAAAAATCGATTGATACATCTCGTCCGTAACTTTTGCGTTCCGACACACCGCAACCACGCCACAGCCCACAGAAACTGGGGTATTGGGCATAGTGCGCACACAAGGAATATCGCCTAAATGTTGCGTGAGATAATCCAGCGAAATACCTGCCGCAATCGAAACAACAGTGCCTTGACAATCCATGTTCGATAGTTGCGCCAACACTTCAGGAAACGATTGAGGTTTTACCGCTAAAATGACATATTGTGCATTCGCATAAGCCGTCGGAAGATCCACACACGAAAAACCTTCTGAAATCAAGCGCGTTTTTTGAGATTCATTCCGCACACAAATTGCAATATCACTTTTCTTCAAATGGCCTGTTTGGAGCACAGCGTTCAAAATAGCAGACCCCATTTTGCCGAGTCCGATAATACTTAATTTTTTCATTAACGCACCTCACCCTTGCCGTGAATTTGATATTTATAACTGGTCATTTCACGCAACCCCATTGGACCGCGCGCGTGCAACTTCTGTGTACTAATGCCTAACTCTGCACCAAAACCAAACTCTCCGCCATCCGTAAATCGCGTAGAGGCATTGTGATACACACATGCGCTGTCAATCTCATTCATAAAACGCGCAACAGCAATCGCATCTTCTGAAATAATCGCCTCTGAGTGTTGCGTACTATGTGAATTGATATGCGCAATCGCTTCGTCAATATCTTTAACCACTTTCATCGCAACAATTAAATCGTTATACTCGGTATCAAAATCTTGAGGCGTTGCTTCGTTCACATTTGGATAAACAGAGACCGTCGAATCCCCGCGGACTTCGACGCCATGCTGTTGAAGTTGCAGTATTAACTCAGGTAAAATACGCGAGGCGATTTTTTCGTGAACCAAAATATTTTCAATGGCGTTACAAACGGCTGGACGCGAGACTTTGGCGTTCAATGCAATATCCAATGCCATCTGAATCTGTGCCGTCTCATCAATGTATAAATGACAATTCCCTGCCCCCGTTTCAATCACAGGAATCGCACTATTGTGCACCACAAAATCAATTAACTCTTTTCCCCCACGCGGGACCACTAAATCAATCCACGCTTTTTGCTGAAGGAGTTCGCTAACAACCGCACGATCCGTACGATCAATTAACGTAATGACATCGGGATTAATCCATGGCGTGACCGCTTCACGCATCACCTCCACCAAACAACGATTAGAATGAATCGCCTCTGAACCGCCCTTTAACACACACGCATTGGCGGTCTTTAAACATAACACCGCAATATCAACAGTTACGTTCGGGCGAGATTCATAAATAGCAGCAATGACGCCAAAAGGGACGCAGACTTTATCAATCCGAATCCCATTCGGACGTGTCATTGATTCGAGCGTTTCACCAATAGGATCAGGTAATCCTACCACCGCACGAATATCATTAGCCATTGCGCGGAGTCGGGGCTCATCCAAAACGAGTCGGTTCAACATCGCATCGGTCAAACCGTTCGCTTTTCCTGCCGCCATATCTTTTTGATTAGCACTCTCAATTTGAGAAATATGAGATTCTAACGCATCAGCAATCGCTAAAAGAACTTGATTTTTTTCTGATGCAGGTAATTTCAATAAATCACGAGAAGCTTGTTTTGATTTTTGAAGTGAGTCAACGAGAGGTGTCATAATGATTTCTCCTCAAGGATAAAAATGTTATCGATATGAATGACATAATCTTTTAAAGTGTCAGGATAAGTTTGATGAATAGCACTTGAATCCATCCCTTTAAAGAGTTGAATTTGCGTTGAACCATAATCAACAATCCCTTTCGCAAATGGGACACCTAATTCGTCAACAATATGTACTACTGCATTCGGCAAAAATTCACCTTCTACATTCACTATCCCCTTGGGCAACAAACTTTTATGACGTGTAACAATCGCTTGTTTTGCGCCTGCATCAACGAAAATCTTACCTTTGGCTCGCGGCTTGAACGCTAACCAATGTTTGCGTGCCGACATCTTCATAGGGCAAGCCTTAAACCATGTCCCAATCTCCTCACCGAACACCAGATCATAAATACGACTCAACGATTTTGCATTCATAATCATCATGTGCGCGCCAGCCGTCGTCATAATGCGCGCTGCCGAAATTTTCGTTGCCATACCTCCCGTACCCACACTTGAAGTTGCCCCGCCTGCCACCGACTCAACATCCGCTGTAATCGACTCCACACAAGAGATTAATTTTGCATCAGGATCAAGATTCGGATTCGCCGTATAGAGTCCATCCACATCCGAAATCAAAATGAGTAAATCACACTGTATTTTAGACGCCACCAATGCGGAAAGGGTATCGTTATCGCCGACTTTAATTTCGTCGATAGAGAGTGCATCATTTTCATTGATAATAGGAATAATTTGTTTGGAAAGCAAAGCTTCAAAAGTTCGAGAAAGATTAGAAAGGCGTTTACGCTGTTCAAAATCGTCGTGACACACTAAAATTTGCGCGCAAAGCAAATCTTGTTTTTGAAACGCATTTTGATACGTGTGCATCAATGAAGCTTGACCTAAAGCAGCACAGGCTTGTTTTAAATCCATTGGACGCGGTTTTTGCTTAAGTCCGAGCGTTTGTGCGCCCATTGCAACGGCCCCACTGGTGACCAATGCAACCTCAATATGAGAATCAGTTAACTTTTTAATTTGTTGTGCCAATACGTCAAAAACTTCATACTGGATATGACAGGGATAATTGACTAAAGTTGAAGAGCC
>CAZIVM010000091.1:0-9919 GCA_964542845.1 uncultured Victivallales bacterium | reverse complement strand
AAGCGCGAAGCGATGCGTGGGGACTACAATCACCTTTTACTCGTAACGATGGAATATGTGGAGGTGGTATAATGATGCTTTCGATGTGCAAGAAATGCGGAGAATATCCCACGGTATCTAGTCGAGCGTATGAAGGACTCGGACTCTTCACGATCAAGTGCCCTTGCTCAATGGTGACAGAGCGCGCAAAAACGCTCAAGCAAGCGAGAGAAATGGCCAAAATTCACTGGCAACGTTTAAACAAAAAACAACCCAAAAATAAGGAGTAAAGAAAATGGACGCCGAAAAAATGAGAATTTATAATGACATGTTAAATCGGATCGAAGAGATTAAAGAAGCCTATTTGATGTTAATACCATGCATCCATAACAATGCGATTCAGGACTATGAATTGGTTCTTACAAACGCACCTAACGCAATATCGGATTTAACCAATTTAATTGTGATGCTTAAAATGAAAGAAACAGAGGTGAAATAAATATGATTGCATTAAGTTTATTTTTTACTTTTATGGGGTATCTCCTTTATTTTATAGGATATAGCAATGGTAAAAATGAGATTCAAAAAAAGTATATCCAATATATGGATGCGATGATGGAAGATGATGAGATCCCTAACGAAATCAAGGTTAAAATTTACAACATTAGAATTGAGGATTAAAATGAATCGAGGAAAGGTTTTATTATCGGCTTTAATCATTACGATAATCGTATTGGTGATTCACATTACAACGATAATTACAAAGATTATACAAATTGACCATACAGCGAAGACGGAGCGGACGGAGCGGACTTTGGAAGATAGGCTCAAGCTTCATCGGATGGACATGAGCGATAGCGAGACGATTTTATTTTTCAGCATCAAAAAATCAGAATTAACCCAACAAGAATACAACAAAATTATGAAAGGAATCAAGTTATGAATAGCACCGCAATAGCTGTCGATTTTAGCCAAAACAAACAGGATAACAAATATTATCCAGTAAGTGTTAAAACTTCGTATCCAAAAAGCGAAAATTCACAAAAAATGAGTTCAACTGCACATTGTGCAGTAACTGGAAATCTCAAAATTGAAGAAGTTCAACGGATGAATCACACGCAAATCTCGGAGCGTTTAACCTCTCTTTTAAAGGTAATTAACGAGGCTCCCGTTGACCTCTCAATCTACCTTGCGCAGGAACGTTTAAATTCAAGCAATGGCGCAGGTTGGTTAATGTGGGCAAAAGACCTCACAGGTTACCAAGAACGAGAGTTATTTCATTATTTAAATGTTGGCAAAATGTTTTTAGAGAAAGACCAATATTTTTATGACAAATATGTTTCCTCGGGGTTTTCAAAACTTCGTGAAATCGCAGGTTCCAAAAAGATTGACAAATTTTTTGAAAAGTTCGGAGAAGCTGTTAAACTGATGACGGTTGCAGAGGTGGAGTCGGCAATCGCGCAACTCAAAGGCAAAGCCCCTCAAGAGACAAAGGCACCAAAAACAAAGGAAGAAAAAGCGTTTGCAAATGAAATCAAAAACTTTGCGAGTTTTGCAAAAATTGAGTCGGAAAAAATTCACAGCATCGCGCACGAATTGGATGGATTGGTTGTTTTGGAATCCGCCGGGGTTGCGATTGATATTCTTTCAAAAAGTTTGGACCTCAATAAAATTCCAGCGTTAGACAAAAGTCTTTCAATTAAAATTGCCGAACAACTTTTTGACATCGCCATGAAACTTAAAAGATAATCGAGGGAATTTTATGGGAATCGCAGATCTTATACGTACCAAGCCCAAAGAACAAGCAGAGGTGTCTGTCTGTTCAATGCCGTTGGCAACGCGTGAGACTCCAATTAACGATCTTCAGGTCGACACCGACGTGATGAATAAGGGGTCTGAACGCCTCTCATTTTTATCAAGCGTAGTCGCTTATGCCAAAGCAAACGGGGTAAGCGAGAAGGTGGCTTGCGAGATGGTTGCAATGACGTTGCAAGACGACTTCAATTTTATCAAAGGTAAATTGACCTATGGCAATTTTAGACAGTGGATCGCACGGACAGGACGCAATGCCGACAAAACCCCGAAAGCGCAAAATGTGGCGAGTCTTTATGACAACTATTCACGCCCGTACATACGCAAAGGAGACAGTACTTTTTGGATGACGTTTAATCAAATGAAGTACACATCCAAAAATGCACCGATTAGTAAAATCTACCGAAAGGTTGTAGAGGTCTTAAACGGTGAAGGAATTACGCAAGACATCCCAACACTCTCGCAAGTGAAGCATTACGCAAACAAACACGAAGCCAATGCCCCACGCATCAGCGCACAAGAGGGAGAGACTTATACACGTAATCGCATTACTTCGTATATATCACGTGATTTTAGCGCATATAGCGTAAATGAGGTATGGTGCGGGGATCATAACCAACTCGATATATACTGTCGCGTGTGGGATGAAGAAAAAGGGAAGTGGAAAGTAGACCGTCCTTGGCTAACCGCGTGGATAGACGTGAAGAGTCTTTTCTTCGTGGGTTTCTATGTAAACTTTACAGATCCGAACCACGAGTCAGTTTTGAAAGCGTTGTGGGCGTCGTATCAAATCTCACAAGGTAAATCACCGAGAAAACTTTTAATTGACAACGGGAAAGATTACCTCAAACGCGGGGTAACAACTCCAATTGAAATTGATGGTGTAGAACACTGCGTATTAAAAGAACTTGGAGTTTCTTATCAAAACGCGGCACCTTATGAAGCGCAAACAAAGCCAATTGAGCGGATGTTTAAAGAAGTGAGAGAAGGCTATTCCATGATGATGCGTACCTATCTCGGTTATAATCCAAAAGAACGACCTGAAACAGCCGCCTACTTTGAAAAAGAACCCGAGTGGGCTCCTAGTCTAGAAGAGGTGCAAATTGGGCTTTTTAGATATATTTTTGAAACTTATCACAACAAGATTCAAAACAGCTCAATTATGGGAGAGAAGAATTCCCCAGCAGAGATGTGGAAGCGCGCGCAAAATTTTGGACGCCAATGGGAAAGCCCCGAAGCGTTAGCTGTTGCATTCCGAGTGCCAGACGATAGACCTAAAAAAGTGGGAAGAGCCTTTGAAATTGTATGGGAAAAAGAAGGTGAAAAACATTGTTTACGTGGTAAAAGTTTTGTTGGGATTGACGGCAAAGTTGGATTTGACCAAACGCTTTACCCCTTGTTCAACAAATACATTTTGCTCAAGCGCGACATAATCACTGATACCTACTTCGCATACACGCTTAAAGGGAAGTTTTTATGTGAGCTTGAAGATAAATTTAAGGTCAATGGACTTGATGCAAAACTATCCCCTGAAGAGCGAGAGAAGTTATCACTTGAATTTAAGCGTCGCCACAATCAACAAAAATGGATTAAGATGGCGATTCGCGCTGAGACAGGGCTCCCTGTTCTCGTGAGTGCTGAAGAGGCAATTGCCCTGCGTCTTCCTGGCGCAAAATTGAAACTCACGGGAGAAATTCACAGCGTGAAGGGGTCGACGCACAAATACAAAGGTTATCGCGTTGAAATTCCCAACCAAAACATTGAAGACAACTTTATCGAAACCGAACCCATGAATCACATTGAATACGAAGGAGAAGAAACCCACATTATTAACATTGAACACGAAGAAAAAGAAGTTTACGCCGAAGAGGTTTTAAACGAGATTAAAAATAATACAGAATTAGAAGAACGGAAAAGAAAAGCGCGTGAAATTCGCGAAAAATTAACCCATCACAACGAGGACTAATTATGACAAATCAAGATTTTGAAAGTTTAATCGCCCACATGGACGAAAGAGAAAGAGGATTGATGAGCTGGCTATGGAAGAGAGGCGACGGCGTAATCGCACGAATGGCAACGATCGTCGGTGTTCACGAAAGCACAATCTCACGCGTGCTTAAAGGCGGATATCAAGGACACCGAGATGGTGTGTTTGATAAGATAGAAGCACGCAAAAAACGGATCGAACGCATCAAAGCAAGCGTCTTTGTAGAGACAGAGGTTACGCGCGCAATATTTGATGTTCTTGACCGTGCGCGTGATTTTGGACGAATGGCACTTATCAGAGGAGCAAGTCGACGCGGCAAAACCTTTGCAATTAAAGAATGGGTTACACGCAATTCAAACGGCGTTTTTCGCCCCGTTTATATTGATGCCCCCGTCAGCCGTACAATGGGACCGTTTATCAAAGAGATCGCTAAAAAGCTTGGGATTGCATCCAGTGGCAAAATGGCGTGTCAAATTCGAGAAGCGGTCGAGGATAAATTGACAGAGAATTATATCATCATCGTTGATGAGGCGACGCGGTTAACTGAACTCTCAAACAAACGAGATGCCCTGGAATGGTTACGACGCCTTCACGATACGATTGGATGCGGTGTAGTGCTTTGTGCAACTGACTGGTTCTCAAATAAAATCGAAGGCGACAAAGTTTATTTTGAACAACTTATTGGACGCCTTGAAGACAATATCCCCCTTGAATCAAAGGTTTCAGACAGCGAAATTCGCGCGCACATTCGCCCATACATTCCTAAAGGTGAGATTGAAAAGGGAATGATGAAATTGTGCCGAGAAATTTGCAGAACAGACGGCAAAATCGCTTATTTGAACACAATTATAAACGATTCTTTACACCTCGCCAAAGAATATGGACGCTCCACCATCGAAGTCAACGACATGATCGCATGCATTGAGGCGCGCAAACCTATTTTCTCGGAGAGTGAATAATGGATGAGATTATAAATAAATTGCAGATAGCCGACAAAAAAAATCACATGGAAAAACCCGCTTTTCAACCGATAATCATTGACAAAATCAAAGGAGCTTGTCAATTCTGCAAAGGGATTACAGTGAACGTCACCAAAATCGAGAAAGGGGAAGGAAATGAGTAAAATAGAAGTCAAATATGAAGGGGATTGGACCTATTCGTTCATTTCCAAACGATTCAACGCCACCATTCGAATCACGGGGACGAAATCACAACTTGACGCCGAACAAATGGCGTCGCAAATCGAAAGCGGGGAATCTTATGGCGCACGTTGACATCAAATTTCACAAATCGCTATTAAAATCTATAAAAAACGGAACGAAACGTACATCTCTTCGACTTCCGGATCCCAAATTTAAAAAAGGTAATACCTTTGATGTTGGCAACCAACGATTTGTGATAACCAACGAATTCACAGGATCACTCGGGGAAATATGCAAGGCGTTTTTTGGGGTCAGATTAACAGATTGGGCAACTATGCAGTTAAGTGTGCAAAAATATTACCCAAAAACAAAAGTTACTTACCGAACAAAAATAACTATAATTTGGTTTGAACTTGAAGAAAAAAATACGTCAGTTTGAAGAAAAAATACGTCAAAGGAAGGAAATGAAAAATGTTTGACAAATGCGAAAATTATATTTGTCCGAAAGCGTGTAAACACATCGGATTAACAGAGCAATCAAGATGCTCTGTGGGTCGAATGCCGTGCAAAACAGAATGCAAATTCTATAAAAACAAAACAAATAACTAAAACGAAAGGAACGACCAAATGAATGCAGCAACAACACTAGGTAACAACCGAAAAGCCCTCAACATGACCGAGGAAGAAGTCAAAGAACTTTTCAATCGCTATGCGGCCCTCAAAATTAAGTGGACCGCGATCGCAGCGCAAGCACAAAAAGAAATTGACGTTATCAATCAACGCTGCGCAGATGAGAAGAAACCTTTTGAGGCGGAGATGGAATTGATCCGGGAAGACATTGAACGTTACACACTCGTGAATCGCACAAAATACGAGACCAAACGTTCGATCAGCACGCCCAAAGGGAAGATTAAACTCAAGCTCACCTCAAGCGTTGAGATTTTAGACGAGCAAAAAGTGATTGAATACAGCGACAAAAACGAATTGACTTTGTACAAAAATAAAAAAAACATCGACAAAAATGCAGTTAAAAATTATGTGGAACTCACACAAAAAGAAGTGCCAGGCGCGCGTGTGATCAGCGGAGATTCTGTAAGCTTGGATGTTGACAAAAAATTAATCGATGAGGCAACAAAATGAGTGAAAAAATTAAAGATACAAAGGGAAAACCTCCCTTAGGTCATGTGTTACAGTGCGGTTCAGCGCTCTCAATTGCGTCAGAAGTCATGAAATACGGAGACAGCAAATACTATCCAGGTTCATGGAGAAAAGTTGCCAAAAATGATTTCTTCGACGCAGCAATTCGTCATCTCACCCTCATTAAACAGGGTGAGATAATTGACAAAGAAAGCCAACTCCCACATATAGGACATGCCATTTGCAACCTCTTGTACATTGGCGAAATTGAATGGGGGATACAACGAAAAAACACGCCAGACTGGAGAGAGGAGACATCAAAATGAAATATATTATACTTGTAATTATACTATTGACAACCGCGTGTAATGACGAAGACGTTAAATTTGTTGGTATAAAACGAGTTAAAGGCCGCATGATAAGTATTACAGAAATCGACAAGTGCGAATATTTGTTTTATGATGGGGGGGGTAGGATTTCATTTTGTCATAAAGGGAATTGTAGATTTTGTGAACAAAGAAGAAAGGAGGTGTCCAAATGACACCATACACCGGTACAAAAGCAGAATATAATCACAAAATATATATGATTATGAAGACGCCTGAGGGCATTAACGGATGCAGTAGATGTGCTTTTCTGCATGATTGTCATAAATGCAGCGATCTGTTTGGTGTGCTTGGGAATTGTGACCAAGGGAAAGACCGGTATTTTGTGTGGCTCGCAGATAGCAAAACCTATATGCAACGCCCTGATTTCATCCCGTTGCAAATCGACGAACCCGAACTCTAAGGAGGCGTTATGGCATGGAGTCAGAAACAAATCTCTTGGTATCATCAGCTTAAATTGGTGGCGTGTGTCACCGATGAGTATTGGCGCGACCGCTTCCAAATGCTTACCCAATGCGTCAGTAGCACAGAGAGTCAACTCACCCACGCTGACTTTGAACGGGTGATGCGTGAACTCGAAATCGAAATCGCACGCGCAATCAGCGACGGCTTAACCACGCCCGAGCATGTGTTGAGCAAAGTGAGTGATCCATGGAGTTTTCATCGAAAATCAGCACAAGAATATACACCCAAATTCGGACGCAAAGAATCGGGAAAACGCATTACGCACGCACAACGGGGTTTGATTGCGGCCACTCAGCGCGATCTTGTCAAACATGAACCCCAATTCGCAGAATGGTATTATATCCAACGAACATTGGCAAATGTCAAAAATAAAGATATCCCTGATACCATAGATGAACTCTCAACAGATCAAGCCTCAACAATTATTGATGTGTTGAAATCGCACCTCACGCGGTACGAGTCGAGCTCAACAATGAGACGTCCAAATCTTCAAGGAATGCTCCAATCCGCAGAGGTGAGTTATGAAAACAAAGACCCGCTCCCCTTTTAACCTTAATTATAAACGCGCGCGCACGCACGTGAGAAAGCGAGGAATTTATGAAGTAAACAATTATCAATAGTTGGCCGATGCGGTGAGGATCCGACCCCTCCCGCATGAGTTGCCGAACCCACTAGAAATTCAACAAAACGCTAAAAGCCAGCCGTAGACGTTGGGCTTTAAATTAGCACGAGTTTGAGAATTTTAAAGCGGGTTCGGCTTTTTTATTTTAAATTTAAATCGAAAGACAACAAAAATCAATGTCAAAATCAAAATTAAAACACCAGCCACGCTGCCCTTTTGCGTGGTTCGGCGGCAAGGCTCAACCCCGAATCAAAAACTTCATCCTCGACAATCTCCCCGAGCATGAAAAATACATCGAGCCGTTTGGTGGTGGTGGCTCTATTCTCCTCGCCAAACAACCCGCGAGCGTTGAAGTCTACAACGACGTTAACCGCGGATTAGTCAACTTCTTCCGCGTGATCCAAAACGAGGACACGTTCCGCGCCTTCATGGCGAAGATAACCCAACTCCCAGTGTCGCGCGAAATCTTCGAGGACAGCGTCGCACTTTGGCCACGGTTGCACGACAGCGTCGAACAGGCCGTTCATTGGTATTACGCGCAACGCCTGAGCTTCAGCGGACACGGTCACAGTTTCGGTGTGTCTCTTTCGTCAAGCGGAGGTCGTTGCTCAACTATCAACGCGCTAAAATCTGCGCTCGAAATCCTGCCAGAAGTTCACGAGAGAATGTCGAGAGCAGTGATCGAATGCGTGGATTGGCGCGAAGCGCTAGAACTTTACGACGGCGAGGAATGGCTCGCATACTGCGATCCTCCATACGTCATGGGAGCGCGCAAATCAGGCGGTTATGCTCACGAACTCAAAGATAAAGATCACCGCGAAATGGTTGAACGATTAATCAACTATAAAGGCGCGGTTTTGCTGAGCGGCTACCCGAACGAAATTTATGCACCGTTACTAGACGCAGGATGGATTTCAAAATCAATCAATGTAATCTGCACAGCGGCTGGACGAACAAAGAAGTCAGGCCTCCAGGGCGATGGAATTTGTAAAGAGAAACAAGGCCGCACTGAATGTTTGTGGATCAATCCAAAAGCACAAAAAAAGATGGCGCAGTAAATTTACTGCACTAAGTGCAGTGAATCCCGCAGTAAGTTATTTTTCGCTACTGCAATTATTGCAGTAAATAAAATTAGCCCCTTGCAAGATGACAGAAAGGCTCTTGCAGGGGGCTTTCTTTTTAAAAACCAATGAGGTGCCGCAGTAGTTTCTGCAGTAAAAAAATGGCTACTGCACCACCTATTTATGCCGTTTTTGATAAAAAGTGCTAAAACCTTGATTAAGCTTCATATAACAAAAGTTGTGCGTGATTTGGAATAGTTGAGTAAAGTCAAGGTGTTTAAACTAGATATCTCTTTACATTAGAGTTGAATTTTTACAAAAAGGGTGTATATTATAACAGTATGATTGAATTTAACCTATACAAACGAGGACTTATGGTAAACGAAAATTCTATCGAAATTAAATCGACCCAATGTAAAGGCTGTGCCGTTTGTGTTTCAGCTTGTCCGAAGAAGTGTATTCAAATGTCAGAGACGTTGAATGCGGCAGGGTATCCTGCTGCGGAGTTTGTACAAAATGGTTGTACAGCATGTGGTTTCTGTTTCTACGCTTGTCCTGAAATGGGTACCATTACCGTTTTTCAAAAAGATATTCCAGCAAAGGATTAAGATATGAGTTTACAATTAATGAAAGGTAATGAAGCGATTGTCTATGGCGCGTTGATGGGAGGAGCGACACACTATTTTGGTTATCCTATTACGCCTGCCAGCGAAATCGCACACGCCGCCGCTGCACTTTTTCCTAAATGTGGCAAACATTTTCTTCAAACTGAATGCGAAATTTCATCGATTAGTATGCTTTACGGGGCTTCAGCAGCTGGCGCACGCGTGATGACAGGGACTTCGGGGTTAGGACTCTCTTTAATGGCCGAGACCCTTTCGTACTTAGCGGCAGGAGAACTCCCTTGCGTGATAGTTGATGTTCAACGTGTGGGCCCTGGTTTAGGTAATATTTGGCCCGAACAATCCGACTACAATTGCACGGTTAAAGGGGGAGGACACGGAAGCTATCAAACTCTCGTTTTGGCTCCAAACAGTGTTCAAGAGATGTGCGATTTTGCTTATCGTGCTTTTGAACTTGCAGAAAAATGGGCTTCTCCTGTGATTATTCTTGCTGATGGTTATGTGGGGCAAATGATGGAGCCTGTGCGTATGCCCGTTGAAGTGAAACGCAATCCTGAGAAAAATTGGACCATTTATAATCATGGCAAAGCGAATCGTCACACCGTGGCAACGACGATTCAAATGGATATTAAAGCGATGGCTGCAATTAACCAAAAATTGACTGATAAATATAATCGTATGCGTGAAGAAGCCGTAGAGTTTGAA
>CAZIVM010000090.1:0-9946 GCA_964542845.1 uncultured Victivallales bacterium | reverse complement strand
ATTTATAACAAAAATAATAATCAAAGGACAAAAACATGCTTATTTCAGGAATTAACAATTACTTCGAACGTCACAAAAAATGGCTTCTCCCTGCGTTAACATTACTTCTCTCTTTAACCTTTATTTCTTTCTTTACATCTGGCGGTTTTTTCTCAGGTGGTGATTCAAATAGTGGGGTTTATGCAATTGTGAACGGACGCCCAGTTAATCGTGAAGAAATGTATCGTCATACCGCAGAAATGCAGTTGGCTTCAATGGGACAAAATACTTTTACCGCACGTGTCGCTACAGATGCGTTCGGAATTATCATCTATGAACAAGCTCAACAACTCGGTATCACTGTATCCGATGATGAAGTTAAACAATTTTATACTCTCGTTTTTGCAGATGCCTCAGGAAAGTTTTCTAAAGAGTATTTTGAAAATTACATTCGTACACGCGTAGTACCTAATGGTTTCGCACGTGCAGAACTCGATGGCGCTGTTCGTAAATATCTTACAATTGAAAAATTATTAACATCAGCATTGACACGTGTTCCTGCTCCCGTTACATTTATTGAAAATGTCGGCGCATTAAATACAACTAAATATGATGTTGATGTGATGTGGTTCCGCGCTGAGGATTATCTTGCAAAAGCAGAAGTTACTGATACTCAAATCAATAACGAATATACACAATCTGTAGCGCGTGTATTACGTGCTCGCATCGATGTGGCTACATTGACAGATTCTTTAATGAACCTCCGCGCCGCTCAAAACGATGCCACAACTGAAGCCACAGCTCAACAAATTGAGTCTATTCAAGGCCGTTTACAACAAGCACATCAATCTCTTGCGAATGCCGAGTCAATGGCTCCTATGACTGAGCCTGCTTATGATGTGGTTGTTGCTTACTTCCCATTAGCGAATGATACTGAACGCAATGAGATTCAAGTGACTGATGTAGAACTCAAAGCTTATTTCGAGAAAAATAAAGCAAACTTTGTGAATACAGATACAGAAGTGACTTTTGAAGGTGTACGTTCTATGGTTAAAGATCAATACGTGACTGAGATTGTTAAAGCGAATGCTTACACCAAAGCATCTGATTTCTCAAATCACAGTGCATTGGAAGATTTAAATGATCAAGATTCTGTTGCTCAATTAGCACTCTTTACACAAATTGCAACAGATATGGGTGTTGAATTACTTGAAGTAACTTCATTTAGCCGTACGTCTCCCAATCTTCCTAAAGTTGGCGTTGCTTTTGGTTTAGCTGAAGTATTGACGCTTGCGAATGATCGTAACTTGGTGGTGACCGATCCAGCCGAAAGCTTTAATGGAGTATTTGTAGCATTAATTAAGAATGTAACTACTCCCACAATTAAGCCTTTAGAGGCTGTAAAAGCTAAAATCACGTCTGATATTAAACAACGTGAAGCAAATGCGCTTGCTAATGCTGCAGCTAAAAACTTCTCTGCTGATGCAACTTCAAATCTCTTAATGGGTAAAGAAGTAACTGCAACCGCTGGTGCAAAATTTGAAACATTACCTACATTCTCTTTGGATAGCATGCCAGAAGGAAATATGTATGCGCCTATTAGTTATAAAGTTCTTTCTGTTCCACAAGGTCAAGTTTCAGATGCATTCTCTGCTGATGGTAACTTTGCAGTTATCTTTGTAAAGAAAGTTACTCCTCCAACGATGGCTGAAATTGAAGCAGATGTTCGTAATACTGAAAATGTTAAAAACGTCTTGAGTCGTGCTGCCCTTCAAGAACTTTTTGTTGAATTAGACAAAAACTTCAAAGGTAACCGTTCAGAATAATATAGGGTCTAACTCAATACTCATGACAGAACTGACACAGGGTTTCGCAATCGGTCGGCATCTCATTGCCGACCTTAATGGTTGTGCTTATGATACGATCGCTACAGCAGAGCGTGTTCGTGAAATTATGCTCAAGGCTGCTCGTAAATCAGGCGCTACTATTATTTGTGATGAGTTTCGCCATTTTTCACCCCATGGCGTATCGGGATTTGTGGTGATTTCAGAATCGCACTTTTCAATACATACATGGCCAGAATATAGCTTTGCAGCAATTGATATCTTTACCTGTGGGGACTCTGTTAATTTTAATACGGCAATCGAAGTTCTTCGTGAAGGTTTTGGTGCACAAAATATTGAAATTACAGCCGATCTTTTTCGCGGAACTGGGGTTAATGCCTCTCATCAAATGGTGGCTGAAAAAATTTCGGTGCGCGAACTCTCTTGGCAGGATCTCTTCCAACGCACGAAAGCGTGGGGAATGCGTATTGATATTGAGTTGATCGACTGTGATTTGCAAGAACCAGCTGTTATTGAAGAAACGGTACTTCGCATTGTAAAACGTATGAATATGCCTGCTTTGTGCAAGACGTTTGAAAATGCGTGCGCTAAAGATGCGCATTCCTTGACAACATATTCGGCATGTTTTCATGATGTGCATGTTTCTGCATATCAAAAAATGTCGTCTGACACCGCTTATATTGAATTTTTAACCAACGGTTTTGTTGACCCTCAAATTTTGGGTATTGCGGCACTTGAAGAGTCCAATGCTAAAGGGTACCGACTCCGTATATCCTTGCGTCGATAACTATGAAATTAAAAGTATCTCCCACCTCTGTTTTGTCTGGCGAAGTGATTGTACCCGGTTCAAAATCCCATTCTATTCGTGCCGTAGCCGTCGCTTCATTGGCTGACGGTATCTCGGAAATTGGTTATCCGCTTTACTCCGAAGATACGCTTTCTGCTAAGCATACAGCGAAAATGTTAGGAGCTGAAGTTTTAGAGCAAACACCTGAAGTGTGGCGTATACGTGGAACCCATGGGAGCTTCAAGTCTCCCCGCGAAATTATCAATGTGGGAAATTCTGGTACAACGTTGCGTATTTTTACAGCGTTGGCAGCTCTTGCAAATTTTGAAGTAACATTTGATGGGGATGAATCTTTACGCACTCGCGTGATGAAACCTCTGTTGGATGCGCTTGCAGACTTAGGAGCTAAAGAGACTTCTCAAAATCAGAAATGTCCGCTCACAATTTGTGGTCCGATACATGGTGGCAAAATTACAATGGAATGTGTCTCTTCCCAATTTTTGACAGCTGTTCTTTTTGCTGCACCATTGATTGATACGGATTACACTGAGATTAAATTGACTTTACTCAATGAAAAACCTTATGTTCAAATTACATTGGATTGGTTGGACTCGCAAGGCATTGTTTATGAAAAAAGCGACGATTTCATGTATTTCAAAATTCCAGGGCGTCAATCTTATAAACCTTTTAAACGGACAATTCCCGCTGATTTTTCAACCGCAACATTTCCATTGGTTGCTTCAATGATTATGGGGTGTCCATTAACCGTTAAGAATTTGGATTTTACGGATTCCCAAGGCGATAAAGCGGTTTTTCGTTTTGCTTCAGAAATGGGCGCAACCTTGATTGTTGATGGCGATCAAACCACCATTCTACCCCCCAAAGGTAAACCGCGTGCCATTCCAGTGCTCGACTTAAATGATACGCCCGATGCACTTCCCGCCTTAGCCGTACTTGCTTGTTTTTGTGAGGGAACCACGCAGATTGTCAATACGGCACAAGCGCGTTTGAAAGAAACAGATCGTATTGCGTGTATGACTGCTGAACTTAAAAAGATGGGGGTAGATATCACCGAGACCCCTGATGGGATGATTATCTCTCCGCCTGAACAATTAACAGCAACAACGTTATGTGGATATGGCGATCATCGTATTGTGATGGCGCTTGCGCTTGCTGCGTTGCGTGCGAATGGCGACTCCATGATCTCAACCGCTGAAGCTGCAATGGTAACTTATCCTAATTTTGTGCAAGATTTTATCAAGTTAGGTGCAAATTTCACACTTTTAGCGGATTAAAAATTCTTTTGTGTTTGACTTTTTTGCAAAATAGTTATATATTACTTAGTTATCATATTTTATAACTATTGTTTATCACATGAGAAGGAGTCAATTATGGTCTACAAATTTTTAGGAGCAGCCTGTATTTCTGCTGCATTACTCACCGCGTGCAACACGTCAAACGCACTCAAATCAATCGAAAAAACAACAGATGTGGAAGTTTATCCTGTTCCTCATTCGGTTAAAAATATGGCAACTTCTGTTTCTGTGCCTTCAAAGGTGACCGTATCGGGTTCGACTTTTGCGCCAGCTAACGATGTTTTAGCGTCTCTTTTTACCGTAAAAGAAGAAGGTGCCTTTCCTATTTATATTGAAGTTCAAAAAAAAGCCACAGGCTTAAAACCTGAAAGTTATACTCTTTCCATTGGTGCTGATAGTATCTTTATTATTGCAGCAGATGATGCAGGGGTGCTTTGGGCAACTCAAACTTTAGCGCAATTGGTGAAAGATCCTTTCGGTGAAGTCCGCGAAAATTTACCTGTATGTACCATTTACGATTTTCCAGACATTGCATTTCGTGGTGTGGTTGAAGGTTTTTATGCAAAACCCGAGCCCGGTTGGAGTCATGAGGGGCGTATCTCTTTGATTAAGTTCTTGGGACGCAACAAGATGAATACGTTTATCTATGGACCTAAAGATGATCCATACCACGGATTTTCGGGTAAAAAATGGCGCGAGCCCTATCCCGCAGAAGAAGGCAAACGCATTACAGAGCTTTTGAATGTTTCGAAAGCGCACGGGGTTAATTTTGTATGGACAGTTCACACCGGGGGCGATCCTGATTGGTCAAAAGATCCTATTATTATTCGTGATGCTTGTATGGTGAAGTTCAATGCAATGTATGATTTAGGTGTGCGTAGTTTTGGATTCTTTTTTGATGATGTGGGTGGAGAAGGAACTAAAGCTGAAAATCAAGCAATGTTGCTCAATTATATTAATGAAAACTTTATCAAAGTTAAAGGGGA
Organism: uncultured Victivallales bacterium; assembly: GCA_964542845.1. GTDB lineage: Bacteria > Verrucomicrobiota > Lentisphaeria > Victivallales > CAZIVM01 > CAZIVM01. The sequence goes on along the minus strand of CAZIVM010000090.1, from coordinate 5,034 downwards.
TATTACCCCTCTTGTCATGTGTCCTACCCAATATAATAAAGGGTGGTCGGATAAACGTCCTGGCACTTATTTAGATATTTTGGGAGAGAAACTTACTCCCGATATCGATATTATGTGGACAGGTAATAGTGTTTGTTGTGATATTACAGCAGAGGGATTACATTGGGTGAATAATCGTATTAAGCGTCCTGCTTATATTTGGTGGAACTGGCCCGTCCAAGATTATTGTCGCGCCAATTTGCTTTTGGGGCCCTCTTACGGAAATCAAATGGAAGATCCCAAACTCTATTCAGGTTTTACTTCAAACCCCATGAATAAATCTGAGGCATCACAAATTGGCTTATTTGGTTTAGCGTCATACACTTGGAATATGAAAAATTATGATGCAGACCAAGCATGGCGCGCTGGAATTGTACGTTTATTCCCAGAGTGTCATAATTCAATTCAAGTGTTTGCAAATCACAACTGTGATCAAGGACCTAATGGCCATGGATATCGTCGTGTAGAGTCTGTTGAATTTAAGCCTATTGTGGATAAGTCAAAGTCAATTATTGAAGCAGGAAAAGCTTTAGATGCAGAGACTTATAAAGCGTTAATGACTGAATTTGATGAAATGTCTCTTGCAACTGCAATGATTTTAAAACAATGTAAAAATCGCGAATTTGTGGCGGAATCTTTATTGTGGTTAAAACGCTTTGGTCAACAAGCGCATACAGCTCGTATTTATTTAAATGCCTATCAAGACGTTGTTGAAAATAAAGATTTTACAGATCCTAATAAACTCGAATTTCTTTTTAATGCGAAAAAACTTTATGAAGCAACAGGTGAGGCGGATTCCATTTGGCGTAAAGGTAATGTACGTTCGGGATCATTGGTTGTTGAACCCTTTGTTAAAACTTTGATGTCTAAGACAGATGAAATGACTTATAAGTCACTGACTGGCAAAGCGTTACAATCTGTAATTCCTGATGATGTGAAATACAAAGCATTTTCGAATGTTGAGGCATTAAAAAATATTCAAGCGGAGCGACGCGACAAAAAATACGTTCACGTTAAAAAAATTCTCGAAGTGATTACCCTTAAGCCAAGTGAATATATTGGTCTTGAACTTCCTGTGGGCATCTACGCAAATTATGTTCATGTTAAACTCAACAACCCTGATGCGTCTAAGAAAGGTCATATCGAACTCTCACAAGATGGCAAAACATGGAAGAAGTTCAATACGCGTAACAAAGGCGAAGAACTCGAAAATCCAATCAACTTAAATGAAAAAATTCGTTTCTGCCGTTATATCAATACTTCTGGTGAACCTATCGAAATTAAACTCAATCAATTCAAATTCGATATCCCTGCAGACGCCAATGCAAATTCACCCGGTTCAACAATAGATGGTGATTTCAATTCAGCCTATACCCTTAATGTCAAAGCGAATGAAACCATTACCTTAAACTTGCCAAAGTCAACCACAGGCAAATTCTACATCTATTACAAAGGTGAATTAAATACAGCAGCGCGAGGTAAACCTTCTAACTTTGCGATAAATCAATATCATGTCGATTCATTCAGTACTGATGTGAATGCTAAAACCTTTACATTCAAATCACCCTGTGATCAAACGCTTGAAATCTATGAAATTATCTCAAAATAAGGCCTAACATGTTTAAAATCAAATCTTTAACATTGTTATTTTGTTTAACGCTGGGAATATCGATCTTTGCTCAAGATTCTTCTCAAACAGTGAGTCCCACTTTAGACATTTATCCAGTGCCACAACAGATGAATTTTTCGGGAAATTCAATTCAAATGCCCTCGGAGTTTGTGTTTGAATCAATCACCCCATTCGCTGATTGTGTCAAAGAAGAACTCTCTAAATTTTGGAAACTTAAAGAAAACGCTACCTTGACGGTTTCGTGCTACCTTGATCCCAACTTAAATGTTCCAAGTGAAGGTTACACGCTTACGATTTCTTCAAAAGCGAGTTTGAATTCTAAATATGTAATTCAAATTGAGGCTAAAGATCAAGCGGGCTTTTTCTATGCGGCAAAAACGCTTTCTCAGTTGATTCAATCACAAGAAAGACAAGTATTGAATGCGACCTTGCCCGTTTTAACAATCAAAGATTTTCCAAATATTCCTTATCGGGGTGTTGTGGAAGGTTTTTATTCCAAACCTGAACCCGGTTGGTCCCACGAAGGTCGACTCTCCTTGATTCGTTTTTTTGGGCAATGGAAAATGAACCTCTATATCTATGGACCTAAAGATGATCCATATCATGGTTTTAACGGCTTGAAATGGCGTGAGGCTTATCCAGAAGCTGATGCTAAAAAAATTCGTGAGTTGGTTAAAGTGGCTAACGAAAATTGCGTGAAGTTTATGTGGACGCTTCACCCTGCGAATGACCCTGATTGGAAAAAAGATCCTTTACTTGTGGCTAAGGCTTGTGTTAAAAAATATGAGATGATGTACGAACTCGGTGTGCGCGATTTCGGGATTTTCTTTGACGATGCAGGTGGTGATGCGAATCAACAAGTAATCGCTTTAAACTATATTAATAAAGAGTTCATTCACAAGAAAACCGACTTAGGTTCACCTTTTGTGATGTGCCCTACACAATATAATAAAGGGTGGTCGGATAAAAAGCCTGGTGGCTATTTGGATATCATGGGCGAAAAACTCGATAAAGATATTGAAATGATGTGGACAGGTAATAGTGTTTGCTGCAATATTACGGATGAAGGCATTGAGTGGTTTAGTAATCGTACCAAACGTCCTGCTTTTATTTGGTGGAATTGGCCTGTTCAAGATTATTGCCGTAACCATTTATTGATTGGGAGAACTTATGGTAATCAAATAGATAATCCTAAACTCTATTCAGGATTCACTTCTAACCCCATGAATAAATCTGAAGCGTCCATGATCGGACTCTTTAGTATTGCCGACTACACATGGAATATTAAAGGATTTAACTCCGATAAATCATGGAAAGATGGGATTAAACGTTTATTCCCTGCGTGTGCGGATGCGGTTCAAACTTTTGCGAATCATAATTCCGATCAAGGTGGCAATTATCACGGATATCGTCGTGAAGAATCCGTGATTATTCAGTCTGAAATTCAACAGGCTACGCAAGCCGTCAAACATAATAAACCCATAGATAATGAGGTGTTTACTGCATTATTAAGTGAATTTTCACGCATGGCGAATGCGCCCGAAGTGATTCGTCAAAAATGCGGGAATGAACGTTTTCTCACAGAGGCTAAAATTTGGCTGGATGCTACCGAACTCGTGGGGCGTGCTGGCGTCCTTTTGCTTCAAGGTTATCAAAACGCAAATTCATCGCACGAAGATGTTAAAAATTATATAGCTTGCTTCGATGGCGCGCGAATGTTAGAGCAATATTATAAGATGGATCGTACGGTGAATAAGAATGGATGGCAAGAAGGGGTAAAACCTGCGTCGTTGATTGTGATGCCATTCTTAGAACTTTTAAATGAAAAAGTTACCCAAATCGCTTATAAGAAACTAACAAATCGTCCATTAACGCCTGTTAAATCAACCGTTTCTGAGTATCGCGCATTTTCAAACGTAGCGAGTTTAAAAAATATTGAAGCCTATCGTGATGGGAAGTATGTTCACATGAAAAGACTCCTTGAGCTTATTCCGCTTGAACCCAATGAATATATTGGTCTTGAATTACCCGAGGGCGTGTTTGCAAACTATGTACATGTAAAACTTGATAATCCAAAAGCTTCTGAGCAAGGCATCATTGAAGTGAGCGCTGACGGCAAAAAATGGCGTAAACAAAACACTAAAAATAAAGGTCAAGAGCTTGAGTCGGGGTTAAACGTAAAGGATAAAATTCGTTATTTCCGTTACATCAATACGTCGCAATCTAAAATTGAGATCAAAAACAATCAGTTCAAATTTGATGTGCCAGCAAATGCACAAGCGAACTCTGTTTCGGCTGTATTTGATTGCGATTTTAAAACCGCATATATTCTTGATATTAAGAAAGATGCGATGATTGAGATCCCCATTCCACAAAACTTTGGTTCACAACTTTATGCTTTAATTGATGGTGATGTCCAAGTGGAAGGCGTCGCGAATGTAACAACTGAAGATTCTATTAACAACCCTACATTACGAAAAAAATTTGGCAAACTTGATGTTCAAATGATTCGTTTTGATGCACCGAAAACCAAAGTTTTAAAAATTAAATCCAACAAGGATCAAAAGATTTCTATCTTCGAAATTTTCTGATACCTTTCACAACAAGAGACATTCGTTTTTATTCAACGATGATGCAATGATTTTCTTGCATCATCGTTTTTTTTATGTTTAGCGTCGAAGGTGTCGAATGGATAGTTGAATCGGTACATATATAAAAGCGGTACATACCGTCCCGACCACCGTAAGAGGTACATCTACAATTCCAGCAATAATTTTAGCCGGATACAGCGGATAGTATGCAACATTATGTGTTATTCGCGTGCAAAAAGCATCTTTCGAATAATAAAAATTTTGAGATTCAAATGATTTAAGTTCTTGAGCATGTGGAAGTTGCTCGAAAGTAATAGAGGTAATCGTATTCAGGCTTGGAAAAGTGTCGAGTTGAGTGATATGAACGACTGTTTCATCTTCAAAAATAAAAAACTTTCCTTCTTCAGAATTACACTTTTGATAAGAGCAACACGCACAACTTTTTAACGCGGTGTTTGAGCAGGATGAGAGATATTCGATTTTGAGAATCACAGTATAGGGCGTTGCGTTTTCTCGTGAAAAAACACCATATCCGAATACAGGAGCAGGTAAACCTAAAAGAAGTGTGCCACATCCTTGATAAATCGCATATTTTTCTTCTGGAATTTTTGCATAGAAAACATGAGCATCTTGAGCGTAAATTTTTCCTTCTGGGTGACTTATCCTCGCAAAATAATAATTTTTCCCCATTTCGTGAAGTTGTACACAATTTTTAGAGATATAACATCCCGAAAGCATGAGCATGAATAACACCCCAAATATTACGGCTCTGAT
>CAZIVM010000089.1:0-10142 GCA_964542845.1 uncultured Victivallales bacterium | reverse complement strand
TATTTATATACGTTTAAATAATGTACATTCATAATTGATAAAATCAAGTAAAATTAAGATAGAGGGAAATAAAAGTTATCGCTTTTTTGGTTTAAAAATTAAAAACACCACGTTTCGCTAAAGAAAACGTGATGTTTAGAAGTTTTTTAACCGCGATGATTAATCCACAATATTTAACGACCCCCCTGCAAGAATGATTTTGACATCTTCAGCAGTTAAGGTATGTTTGAGTTTAATTTCGTGGGTTGAACCTTCTGCTTTTTTCAACGTTGCGATGATCGGTTTTCCTACAGCAAGTTGTTCGCGTGCATTTTCAATTTCGAGCGTATCTTCTGCATCAATTTTGTTGTAGTCTTCCGCCTGATCAAAGAGTAATGGAAGGATGCCAAAGTTGACCAAGTTAGCAGCATGAATACGTTCAATAGAACATGCGATAACGGCTTTAATTCCTAAGTACATAGGGCAAATTGCGGCATGTTCGCGTGAAGAGCCTTGACCGTAACTTTCGCGGGCAACAATAATGCCATGACGTCCTGCATCACGACACATCTCTGCACGATCAGCAAATGTGGGTTTACCTTCTTCATTAAAGAGTTCAAACACAACGCGTGCATAACGTGGAATATTTGAACGATATTTAAGATAAGGCCCTGCTGGTGAAATATGATCCGTTGTGATTTTATCGCCCGCTTTAAGTAAAACGCAACCCTCAATTTTTTCAGGAAGTGGCGTATTTTTTGGGGGCTGACCAATGGTGGGTTTACGAATGATTTCTGTTTGATCAATTGCGCAAGCACAAGGGGGAATGATCATCGAATCATCGATTGTAAAGTGTTCAGGTTCAGCGATTTCTGGATAAGTAATATCCAATGTCATCGGATCGGTACATGTGCCTGTTAACGCTGCCGCAATCGCGGTTTCAGGACTCACTAAGTAGACTTGATCGCCTTTAGTGCCTGTACGCGCAGGGAAGTTACGGTTGAATGTACGCAATGAAACGGTGTCGTCTGCTGGACTGTATCCTTGACCAATACATGGACCACATCCAGATTCTAATAAACGGAATCCGCTTGCAATTAAATCGCCCAACGCACCATTTTGTGCCAACATCTCCATCACTTGACGTGATCCGGGGGCAATCGCAGCTGAAACCGTGGGGTGTACATGACGCCCTTTCATCACCGTTGCCACCATCATTAGATCGCGATAACTACTATTCGTGCATGAACCAATTAAAACTTGAGATACTTTTTTATCGCCAAGTGTTGCAATTTTTTGAATGTTATCAGGGCTTGAAGGGCAAGCGGCTAAAGGTTCAAGTTCCGAAAGATTGATTTCAATGACGCGATCATACTCAGCATCTGCATCGGCTGAGAGTTCAACAAAAACATTTTCTCTGCCTTGTGCTTTTAAGAAATCGCGTGTGCGTTCATCGGATGGGAAAATGGAGGTGGTTACCCCTAACTCAGCGCCCATGTTCGTGACAGTTGCACGTTGTGGAACAGAAAGTGACTTCACCCCTTCGCCGAAGTATTCGACTAAACATCCTACGTTTCCTTTGGTTGAAAGAATCGAAAGAAGATGAAGAATAATATCTTTAGCTGCAACCCAAGGACGAAGCGTGCCAGAGAGTTTAACACCAATCACTTTAGGTGAAGTTAAACGAAAGGGTAAACCCGCGATAGCGCGTGCAATATCGAGTCCGCCCGCACCAATGGCAATCATACCAATTCCGCCACCTGTAGGGGTGTGTGAGTCTGATCCCAACAAAGTTTTCCCCGGTGCGCCAAAACGTTCGAGATGCACTTGGTGACAAATTCCGTTTCCAGCGCGCGAAAAGTAGAGACCTTTACACGCTGCAATACTTTGCAAGTAGAGATGGTCGTTATGATTTTCAGGGCCGTTTTGCTGCATATTGTGATCGACATATGAAACGGAGAGTTCTGTTTTTGCTTGCTTTACTCCCATTGCTTCAAGTTCGAGATACGCCATAGTTCCTGTTGCATCTTGCGTAAGAGTTTGGTCAATACGAATTTCAATTGGAGTGCCAGTTTCAAGTACGCCTCCGACAATGTGGGCGCTTAAAATCTTTTGCGTTAATGTACCTTTTGCCATAGAATGATTACCTTAATATAAATGATATTGATGAATAAAAAACTTAGAGGAAAGAGAGTCCGCGCTCGGTGATTTCGGTTGTGGGAAGCCCTTGGATGCCCGATTGCATGGTTTGTACAATCGCATCTTCGAGACGTTTTGCGCTATCTTTTGCACCTAGAAAATCGAGCATCATGCGTGCAGACTGCCAAGTCGCAATCGGATTGGCTTTGTTTTGACCTGCAATATCAGGCGCTGAACCATGAACAGGTTCAAACATAGAGGGGGCTGTGCAATCGGGATTGATGTTTCCGCTAGCTGCCATTCCCATTCCGCCTTGTGTGGTTGCGCCAATATCGGTGAGGATATCACCAAACATATTGGTGGTGACAAGCGTATCAAATTTTTCGGGATTAGATACCATGAACATTGCCGCGGCATCGACATGGTAATATTCACGTTTAACATCTGGATATTCGTTTTCGCCAATCTCTTTGAAACAACGATTCCAGAGTCCAAAAAGATGGGTCAATACGTTAGACTTTCCGACCATCGCCAAGGTTTTGCGTGGACGATTTCTAGCCGTTTCAAATGCATAACGTAAACAACGCTCTACTTGGTGACGTGTGTACATCGCCACTTGGGTGACCGCTTCATCTTTAAATCCATACATGGTTGAGCCGCCAACACCGCAGTAGAGCCCTCCTGTGTTTTCACGCACGACAACATAGTCGATATCCGCAGGGGTTTTGCCCGCAAGTGGCGTTGTTACACCAGGATAGAGTTTCACTGGACGAAGATTGATATATTGATCAAAGGCAAAACGAAGATGTAAAAGTACCCCTTTTTCAACAATCCCAGGTGTTACTTCAGGATGACCAATCGCCCCTAAGAAAATGGCTTGGTGTTTACGAAGTGCCGCTTCGGATTCGGGATTTAAGATTTCGCCTGTTTGAAGATAGTGTCCGCCACCGAATGGGTATTCTGTCCAGCGAATGCTATCCCCTGTATTGTGTAAAGATTTTTCGATTAATGCGATGGCGCTTGCCACCACTTCAGGACCAATGCCATCACCTGCGATTGTGGCAATATCAAATGTACTCATAAACGACTCCTTAGTCTGAGGGATATAATAGGGTTTTGGAAATAACGATATATAATATATACTGTATACGCGCGAAATTCAAATTTTTTATTAAGAAAAGGATTGTTTTTGATTGAGTTTGCAATTTTAGTTTTAGATAATAGACGCTATGAAGATAAATAACTTGCTTTTTTAGAAAATGGCAGTATATTATGCTAAAATAATATATTAGAACAATATTTGCAACCCTGAAGGATTCACGCTTATGTACGGTCTCACTCAAAACCCGCAACCGGGTACCCATATTATGAAATATCGTGGCGATACACTCACGATTAATTTCGAAGTGCCTCTCCAACTTAAAAATCCCAAAGCCTATTTTCATACCAACATTGGATTTGCCTCTTTACGACGCGAAGAGATTATTGAAAATGTGGAAGATAATACCCCTATTTCGTCTGAAGATTGGCATGATATGCCGATGCAAGTGGATTCTTCAACTCCCGGTAAATTTATTTTACGACTCGCCTTAAATGAGGTGGGACATTTTGAGGGAAAAGCGTGTGTGATTGAAGAAGGTTCTTCGATGCCAATTTGGGTAGAAGGAGAACATATTCATGTGAATGTGGAGTCGGCGATGTATTGTTGTGCAAACTCAATTTATTGCGCTTTTATTCGTCAGTATGGACACAATAAGAATCGTCAGAATTCTCAAATTTCAAAGACCGAAGAATTTACCGTTCGTAACTTAGATGATTCTGGTTATACCGTGATTCCTCCGTCGGGGACATTTCGCGACTTTATTAAAGAACTTGATTTTGTAACGGATAAGTTGAAGTGTCGCATTATTCATCTGCTCCCCATTAATCCTGTTCCAACCACCTATGCACGCATGGGACGTTATGGTAGCCCTTATGCGGCTTTGGATTTTACCGCGATTGATCCTGCGTATGCGGAGTTTGACCGTTATGCAACCCCGCTTGATCAGTTTCTTGAACTCGTTGATGCGGTTCACTATCGTGGGGCAAAATTGATTATCGACCTTGCAATCAACCATACAGGTTGGGCTGCAAAATTGCATGAGACGCATCCTGATTGGTTGGTTCGTGATCCTGATGGCGCGATTCATTCACCCGGTGCATGGGGCGTTGTATGGGGCGATTTAACTGAACTCAATCATAATTGTCTCGATTTATGGGAATATTTGGCTGATGTTTTCTTAACATGGTGTAGTCGCGGTGTCGATGGATTCCGTTGTGATGCGGGCTACATGATTCCGTTCCCTGCATGGCAATACATTATTGCGCGTGTACGCAAATCTTATCCTGATGCGATTTTCTTGTTGGAAGGATTAGGGGGCGACCCTGCTGTAACTCGCAAGTTGCTTAATGAAGCGAACATGAACTGGGCGTATTCTGAACTTTTTCAAAATTATTCGCGTGAAGCGATTGAGGGGTATTTAAATTATAGTGATATGGTTTCAGGGGCAGATGGACTTCTCGTACATTACGCTGAAACGCATGATAATTTACGTCTTGCCGCAACATCGCCTGCGTGGGCGAGAATGCGTACGGCACTTTGTGCATTAACTTCTACCAATGGCGCTTTTGGTTTTACAAATGGTGTTGAATGGTTGGCAAAAGAGAAAATCGATGTTCACTCTGCGAGTGCGCTCAACTGGGGCGCAAGCGATAACATGGTTGATTATATCGGACGCCTCAATCTTATTTTAATGCGACATCCCGCATTCCATCCTGATGCAAATATTCGTTTTATTGATTCGTATTCACAAGATGCAATTTTGGTGTTCCGTTCGGACAAAAATAATCAAAATCATCTTTTAATCTGTATCAATATTAATTGTCAACAACCTGTGATTGTGAAATGGCGTCCATCTAATGTGCTTTTCCACAATCCCGAACCTTTTGATTTAATTACAGGACGCAACATTTCGCCATTATCCATTGGGGGAGGAGAACTTTGTACAACGTTACAACCGGGCGAAGTATTGTGTCTTTCTGACAGTGATTCGTTCATTCAAAATACCGAAAATATTTGGTCGATTTCCAATACAACGCCCGAAGAAGATCGCTTGAAACATCAAACTCTTCGTGCACAAATTCTCGACTTAATGTGCTGGAAAAACCAAAGTTGCGAGCTCCCTCCCAAACTTGATATTATGGCACTTGCGCATGAACTCTATCAAAACCCAGATTTGTTCTTGACGCATTTCTTAGGCGATAGCGAGTATCGTAAAGTGGTAACTTGGCACTGGCCAGAAGATCACAAACGTCAAGTAATGATCCCTCCCGAACATGTTTTAATGGTAAAATCCGATGTTCCATTCCGCGCGCACATCGTTGAAAAGGATGGTCGCATCCACCGTTTGCGCGATTCTATTTTATCTGCAGATGGCACTTGGTTTGTGATGTTTGCCCCACAACTTACGCCTCGAATTCATACCCCTGTGTCACTTCGTATTTATACAACAGATAAGGGGCGTTCCGCGCGTTGTGATGCGCCATTGCTGATTTTGGGAAGTCATGTGGAATCTGTCCCGTTGGCGTTTGACAACGTTCAAATGCGCAAAAGCACTCATACCGCTTTATTAACCAATGGTCGTGGCGCGATGATTCGCCCTGCCTTAGAATGGGGGGAACTGCACGATCGTTATTGTACAATGCTTGCGGTGAATTTTAGCGAGAATTTCCCTGAAGATCGACACATTATGTTTCGTCGACTCCGCATCAAAGTTCAACATGAAGCGCGTATTGAATACTTGCGACTTGATTTGACCAAAGAATTTATTCTTAATAAAATGGGCGAACCTATTTGGACATTTAAAGTTCCTATTGGCAAAGGTTTACATATTTTGTTGCAAGTTAGAATTTTAGCTGTTCCGAATGAAAATGCAGTCAAAGTGGTGGTGCGCCGTCTTGAAGCAGAAGATCACTCCGAAGCCTCTGATATCCGTCAAATTCGTGTGATGCTGTGTCCTGATTTAGAAGACCGCAGTTTTCATAATGAAACCAAAGCGTTTATGGGGCCTGAACACGATTGGCCACAAAAAATTACGCCAAGTTTTGATGGTTCTTATATCACATTTGCCCCCTCAGAGGATCGCATCCTCTCCATAGGGGTCAGCAAAGGTAACTTTATTTCACATAATAAATGGTTTTATAATCAGTACCAAAAACGCGAAGCGGCACGAGGGTTAGAGGCGAACACGGATGTATGGCATCCCGGCGATTTCCAACTCACCTTAGATATTGGAGAATCTGTGGTGCTTCATGCCCATGTTAAGCGTTCCCTTAACGATGCAAAAAATTCTAAATTTGATTTTAGTTTCGATAATGCAAACGATTTATGGGTTTATGATAGCACTTTTGCGCAATTTAATCAAGCACTACCCCACGCAATGAAACAATTCGTAGTGAAACGCGATGCGTGGCAAACGGTCATTGCAGGTTATCCATGGTTTTTAGATTGGGGGCGCGATACCCTTATTTGCGTCCGAGGCTTACTTGCTGGCGGATTTACACAGACTGTTCGCGACATCTTATGCGTCTTTGCGCGCTTTGCTGAACAAGGTACCTTGCCGAACATTATTCATGGGAATGACGTTGGAAATCGTGATACCTCCGATGCCACCTTGTGGCTTTTTACCGCGTTGAACGATTATTTGGAAGAAACAGGTGATCAAACATTGTTGACTGAAACGTTTGAGAGCGGAAAGAATATGATCGAAACTCTGGTTGATATCTACGACTGGATGTTGAAAGGGCCCCCTAATGGGATCAAAGTTGATGCTGAATCGAACCTTGTCTATTCACCCCCTCACTTTACTTGGATGGATACCAACTATCCTGCAGGAACCCCTCGCGAAGGATATCCTATTGAAATTCAAGCCTTGTGGTTTGCTGCTCAAAATGTATTGTTCAAAATTACAAAGGATGCCAAGTATTCAACAGCTGCTCAAAAAACAAAAGCCTCTGTGCTTCAATATTTTGTGTTGCCTTCAGGGGCGCTTTCGGATTGTTTGAACGCACAAGCTCATCAAACGGCATCTCAAGCCGTACAGACCGATCACTTGCGTCCTAACCAACTTTTTGCCATTACCTTAGGAATGATTGACGATCCCAAAATCTCAGCCGCAATTCTTGCTGAATGTGCAAAACTTTTAATTCCCGGTGCAATTCGTTCATTAGCGGATCAAGCAGTTCAAGTGCCAATCCCTGTCGATAAAGATGGGCAACTTTTGAATGATCCTACGCATCCCTATTGGGGGAATTACGAAGGGGATGAAGATACACGTCGCAAACCTGCCTATCACAATGGGACGGCTTGGACATGGCCTTTCCCCTCGTTCCCTGAAGCATTGGTTCAAGTGTATGGCGAGAGCTCTCTCTCAACAGCCAAAGCCTATCTCTCTTCGATTGATGTACTTTTAAATCAAGGTTGCGTGGGGCAACTCCCCGAAGTTTTAGACGGCGATTTCCCACATACTTTCCGCGGGTGTGATGCTCAAGCATGGGGCGCAACAGAGGCATATCGTGTGTGGCATAAACTTCAACAATATGCAAGTGAACAAAAATAATGTATAGTCTTAAATATCCTCAAGAAATTCTCTTTGGCGCACAAAGCGCGTTCACACTCGAAAAGCGACTCCGCGAGCAAGGGTTTCAACGTCCTTTATTGTGCGTCTCTCGTAGCGTGATGAACGATACTGTGGGGAGTGGCAAGGCCGTCGTGGATTCACTTTCTGCCGTTGCCGTGGGGTGTTTGAGTGATATGTCGCCCGAAGTTCCGCTTTCTGCTCTTCAAGATTGGTTGGACCAAGCCCGTGAACTCTCCCCAGATATTGTCATTGCAATCGGGGGGGGCTCGGTGATTGATGCAGCTAAAGTGCTGGCAAGCGTGATTCCTACCCATTTTTCTATTTCAAGTTTGTACCATGGTCGCGATATGATTCAGACCAAAGGACTCCCCTTTTGGGCACTTTCGACAACCGCTGGAACGGGAGCTGAAGTAACTAAAAATAGTGTCCTTTTAGATGAAGAAACTGGACAAAAACAGTCGGTGCGACACGACACAATGCTTCCTGACTTAGCGTGCGTTGATCCTTGTTTAACGTTGGGGTGTCCGGCCTCAATTTCTATCTATAGTGGATTAGATGCTTGGGTTCAAGCAGTGGAGTCGTATTACTCAAAGAATGCCAATACGTTGACTCAAACACTTGCATTAAAGGCGATGGCTATGATGTTGGATGCGCTTCCACAACTTCCTGAAAATTTACAAAATATCTCTATTCGTTCAATGCTCGCTGAAGCCTCGTTGTTTTCGGGGATGGCATTTGCGCAGTCGGGATTGGGGGCGGTTCACGCTTTTGCTCATCCATTGGGTGGACATTTTCATATTCCGCATGGCGAAGTGTGTGCGATGCTGTTATTACCTGTGATGAAGCTTAACGCAACCGATACCTCCGCCTTAGAACAAGCGTTAAACTTAAAAGAATCTCTAATTGACACGATTGAATCTTTGTTGCAAAAACTCAATATTCAAAGTGATTTTTCCCGCTTTGGTGTAACCCAAGAGGCGATCCCTTTTATTCTTCAACATTGTCGCTCTAATTCAATGAAGTCGAATCCGCGCGAATTATCTGATGAAGAAATTACGCAATTTTTCCAAACATTACTCTCTTAACCTTATATATTATAGATGTTATACCCCGAAGATATTGTTTTGATGGCGCCCTTAGCAGGCTACACCGATATTCCGTTCAGACGTATGTTGCGTCGACACGGCTGTCATTATGCGTTTACAGAGATGGTGGATGTCGATTCACTTATCTATAACACGACGAAGTCGCTCACCTATGTGGATCGAGATGAAACCGATACATGGCTCGGTCTCCAACTCGTAGGACGTGACCCCGAAGGAATTAAGCGTTTGGCGCCCCGTCTTAAAACCATGAATTTCGATGTGATTGACTTTAACTTAGGATGTCCTGCGCCCAAGGTTGCGAAAAAGGGGGAGGGGGCGTTATTGGCGCGTCGCGAACCTGATTTAGCTGTAGAATGTATTGAAACTCTTGTCGAAGTTGTTGCCCCCATTCCCGTGACAGTTAAAACACGAATTATTTCGGATTGCGAGGTAGAACCAACTCTTGCCTTGATGCAACGTTTTGCAAATACAGGGATTCAAGGGCTCACGATTCATGGGCGTATGATGGAGCGTTACTATGCGGGGGATGTCTTTTTTGATGCGATTCGTGCGGTTAAAGAATCTTTGCAGATTCCCGTGATTGCCAATGGGGGCGTCATGGGGATTGACTCCTATCGTTTGATGCGTGAAGCGACAACGTGTTCGCGCGTTATGGTTGCACGAGGTGCGCAAGGGAACCCTTGGCTTTTTGAAGAACTTCATCAAGGTGATGCCTATATTCCCCCCACGATTGATGATTTACATCAAGAATTATCGCTTTATTTGGAAGATGTTATTCGTTATTATGGCGAGACTTTGGGGCTCCGTGTAGCACGAAAAACCGTCTTAGATTTCTTAAAGGGACGTGGTTTTTCGGGTGCTGTGCGTGCAGAAATTAGTTATCTATCGACCCGTGAGGATGTTAAGAAACTTTTAGCGGTAGTCCAAGAGGGTCCATCTGCTGTTTATTACCAACAAATGGCAGGAACCACCCATGTGCGACGACTTCGCGAAAAGGTGTGACTTGCTAGCACGCAAATGCAAAAAATGCAAATCCGAAACTTAAAAAAAATCGAAAAAAAATCACAAAAAAAGCAAACGAAATTCTAAAAAAAAATGCAAAAAAAAATAAAATTGAAAAAAGTCGAAAAAAAATAAGAAAACGATTTGATTTTATTTAAAAGTGTGGTAAATTGTGGTAATGCAAAACGACATGTTAAAAGAATGCGTTATTTGTTAATAACCTGTTAATAACTTGATG
>CAZIVM010000088.1:0-10379 GCA_964542845.1 uncultured Victivallales bacterium | reverse complement strand
CCTCTGTTTGGGATAAGGTGGAATTTTGAGCAGCGTCACGAATGATTTCAGATGAACGCGCTATTGTATACATAAAAATACTCACTGTCAAATAAGTTAAACTCAGCGTTGGGATGCACAACAACGCGATAAATCCCCATAGCAAACACAATGTGATTAAACGACTCACCCATGGCGTAATAAAATCATCATTCAATTGATGCGCATGAATCAGCGACTCTATCCGCGCCGGTAAGGTAAATGATACCGTATAGACCCAGTAAATATTATAAAAAGGAATAAGAGGACCTATCCACACCATCCAAGGTTGAAATGGACGATAATGCAAAGGGAGTTGATTCACCACGCGGTAAATTAACAATAGGCTGATCAATAACCACATCGAAAGAAAAATCGACGGCGCATAATAAAAAATAAAAGATTTTTCTTCTTGTTCGAGTTGAGAGAGTGCATCTGTTCCGAAATAAGGATCAATTTGCGCATCCACCACGCCATCGAAGTCAATATCAATATCGTTTGAAAAAATCTGCGTATCGGTGTAAGGGGAGACCCAAAATGTATCATCTTGATAAGGGAGTTCGTGCTTAATCGATGTCAGATTTTGAAAAAAACGGACCTCATGATTATAATACAACCCTATTGCACAAATTGCAACAATCGCCACCATAAACAAAATATGTAAACGGACCAATTGCATAAAAGCATCTTTGACATAAATATGGGGGAGTCGGAGTTTTGAGAAGTTCATAATTTAACACGCGGTGAAAGAAAATATATCATACGTTCTAAATATACTCCAATTTCATAGATTTTCAACCTTTATTGAGTTGTTTATAAATATAAATTGAATAAAAAAAACGTAAATATGAGATTTTCTGTTGCATTTATCTTGAATACGATTATATTATACTCAAAGGTCTTCATCTCAAAAAAACAGGTATTCTATGCATTTACATGGCATCAATTCACGTCGACTCCTCAAAATTTTCACTTTTTTGCTCCTCATCATCGTGATGGTGGGTAGCATCATCTCTTTTTATAAGTGGTCGCCCAATACTTTACTTACAGACAAACTCGAAGAAGAGATGCCTCAATACAAAAAAAAGATTGAATGGATGAGTCAGTTTCTTAACAAAACGCGCATTGACGAGATGCCCGAACTCTCAAAAATTCAGAGTCTTATTGATCACTACGACAATAAAATCAATGTATTCAATTTTAAATTAAAATCGCATACCCCAACCGACGTTTTTGAAATCACACTCACCTCTCAACAAATTTCTGACCTCAAAGCAAAGTATGATCACGAAATACGCATGATTCAACTTTTTGAAACCATGCTCACACGTAACGAAGAAAAAACTGTCGAAATGGAGAAACTACTCCATTCATTTGCGGATCAACCCATGTCGAAAGAAGACGACCTTATTCGTCTAGGGTGTATTTCCGCCATCAAATCCTTACATAATGAGATTGACTCTTCACAAATTTATATGGCTCCAATCACAGCAATGATTCATTCCATTGCGCCCAAAATTGATTCCATCTACCAAGAAAGTATCGCTCAACGCGATAAGGCCATCAACGAAATCTTCGCGATTCCTCAATCAGGTTTTTTCCACGTGCTCCCCTATGCGACAATTCAATTTTCATATTGGAGCGCATCTCTTCCTGAAATGTTACGCTTTATTTTACCGCTTAACTTCGATTTCTGGATGCTCTTTTTATTCCTCATATTGATGATAAACATTCCTTTATTTATCATCAACAAATGGTTAATTTATCCTTGGATTTCTCAACATTTTGCATTCCCAGATTCTGAAAACAAAAAGGATATTATTTTAATTTCAGGTATTCTTATGGGGATTGGGGGATGCTTTATCATCGCTCAACGAATGGTCGGGATGGCCATGGCGACACCGCTGAATCAATCCGCTCAATTCTTATTTGCGTTTGCGCTTATTACGCTCGCTCTTGCGTTTCGTGTAGACAGACGCACCATGATTTATACGCTGGGTCTTTATATCCCAGCTATCGTAGGCAACTGGATTTCAGGCGCATTATATAGTATCTTAATTCCTTATAATTCTCTAATCGTTTTGTTGCCGATTCTGGGACTCATTGTTGCGCTATCAACAGCAATCATGCTTTGGAAACGCAAATATCCTCCCTTAGATACCATCATTGCCTACCTCACTATTTTTGTTCATTTACTCACCTTATTTTTTGCGTTTATCGGACTCCCCTATATTGGATTTACATTGATTTTACTTTGGTTCTTTTTCATTGCTCAACTCCAAATGGTTCTCGCCCTCACCGAAATTATATTGCGTCGCAACAAAGAAAAACCAGAAAATAGATTCTCAAATAACTTTTTGTTACAAATTGTTTTACCCACTTTATGGATCGGATTTTTCTATAGTTTTGCCAATCGTGTAACCATTACTTATCACCTTTCAAACTGGACTGAATATTTGAATAAACCGTTTCCGCTTCCCGAAACGATTTGTCAATTTGCAGGAAAAGATTTATTGCTTGTCATCGTGACTTTTTTTGTGGTTCGTTTTCTTTTGCGTGCTGCGAAAGAGAGTATTCATGGGATCTACAAAGAAGCGGCTGATTCAGGTGTAATTCCCTCATTTATCACATTAGGGTCATATATTGTATGGATGCTTTATGTCCTTTTCGCATTGGTAATCTTCCGTGTCAACCCCTCGAGTATTTTAGTAGTTTTAGGGGGATTTAGTATGGGGATAGGTTTTGCGATGAAAGAGGTCATTGAAAACTTTATTGGGGGAATTATTCTTTTGATTGGTCAACATGTGCGCCCTGGCGACATCATTGAATTTGATGGAATTATGGGCGTGGTTAAAACGGTGAGTTTTCGTGCGACAGTGGTCGAAACTTGGGATGGCTCGACCATTACACTCCCGAACACCCGCGTAATGGGCAAAGATTTTAGAAACTGGACGCGTAATAGCAAGTTTATTCGACGTGATATTCTCATTGGCGTGAGCTACAATTCGGATATGGAGTTGGTTCGCAAACTGATGATTCAAGCGGCTCAAGAGACCAACGGTCTCCAAAAGTATCCCGCCCCACAAGCACTTTATAAAGACTTCGATTCCAGTAGTGTTAACTTTATTTTGCGGGCATGGATGACCCCTGTTTTAGAAGTAAACGCAACCTCTGATTTTAGAGAAAAACTTTTCCGTTTGTTCAAAGAACATCAAGTCTCTATCCCCTTCCCTCAACTCGATGTTCACATGATTCCCAACACCCCCCCACAGCCAGAATCTCTTGCCCCCGAACATCATCATGCCCCCCCTCAAACTTGATAAATTTTAAGTTTTTTTTCATAAAAAGCTTGACTTTTAAATAAATAACATGTAAATTAAGTGTTGAAAATATTACACATCAGAAAGAAAGATAATCAATTGAACACTTCCCTCACATCAATCGTTTCAAGTTGGCGATGGCAATGGCGTATGCCTGCTATCGTATAACACTCTATTGTTGTGATCCAGTGGATCCAAGTTTTGTCTAGCGGGCTCTCTATCAAAGTGGATAGGTGGCTCGTTTTTTTTGTTTAAATCCGAAAGGTATAACATGATTTCTTTCAATGAATTTCAGGCGAAAGCCAAATTAGGTCAACTCATTCCTGTGAGTAAAAAGTTAATTGCAGATATGGAAACCCCACTTTCCGTGCTGGCTAAATTTCAACATGAACCCCAAATTTTTCTTCTGGAAAGTGTCGTTCCGGGCGAAACCAATGGACGTTACTCTTTTATTGGGCGTCATCCACACGGACACTTCCAAATCAAAGGCAACACCCCTTTTCTTAATGGCGAAAAACTCCCTTTTGAGACCGCTCCCATTCATGCTTTAGAAAACATTCTCAACACTCAAAAATTGGTTGAAGATGATACTTTGCCCCCTTTAATTGGGGGTGCAATGGGGTATATAGCGTATGAAAACGTGTATACCTTTGAAAAAGTGCCACACGCTCAAGTAAACGAGAATGAAATTACGGCACAATTTTTTCTCACACACGAATTGATTGTTTTTGATAACATGCTCCATACGTTATACTTAATTGTCCTTGCCGACACCACCGCGTTTCCAAATCTTAAAGCCGTTTACGCCGATGCCGTTGAGAAACTTGAAGCGATGGAAAAACAGTTAGCCATCACCGCGCCTTCGATTTGCAACGAAGGTATTTTAGGAGAATTTTCTTCAAATATGACACGCGATCAATACAAAAAAAATGTAGAAATTGCCAAACACCATATTAAAGAAGGCGATATTTTTCAGGTGGTTTTATCACGTCAGTTTTCTGCAGAGTGTACATTGGAACCCATTCAAATTTATCGCGCTCTTCGTATGATTAACCCATCACCTTATACCTTTTTCCTCAAAATGGACAACGAATATCTTATTGGCGCATCACCTGAAACACATGTCAAATCTAACCAAAGTCAAATCACTTTGCGCCCCATTGCAGGCACTCGGAAACGTCATGCCGATGTAGAAAAAGACCAGCAACTGGCCGCTGAACTCTTGAATGATGTCAAGGAACGCGCCGAACACCTCATGCTTGTCGATCTCGGACGCAACGATTTAGGGAGTGTTGCCATGTCGGGTTCCGTGCAAGTGGATGAATACGCTTGTATCGAACGCTACTCTCATGTCATGCATCTTGTCAGCACCATTCATGCCGAACTCGCCCCACAGTATCACCGACCCGATCTGATTCGCGCCACGTTCCCCGCAGGAACGCTTTCAGGTGCGCCCAAAGTTCGTGCCATGGAGATTATTCATGAACTTGAACCCACCTCTCGTGGCGCATATGGCGGAGCTATTGGTTATCTTTCCTATAATGGGAATATGGATTTAGCCATAACAATTCGCACCATTCATCTTAAAAATCAACGTGCTGAAATTCAAGCAGGTGCGGGAATTGTG
Source organism: uncultured Victivallales bacterium (assembly GCA_964542845.1). Classification (GTDB taxonomy): domain Bacteria; phylum Verrucomicrobiota; class Lentisphaeria; order Victivallales; family CAZIVM01; genus CAZIVM01. The sequence goes on along the minus strand of CAZIVM010000088.1, from coordinate 5,414 downwards.
TATGATTCCGATCCCGAATTTGAGGCACAAGAGGTTGAAAATAAATCACAAGCGATGTTTAATGCGCTCAAATTTGCGGCAAACCAACTCAACATGGAGGTTTAATCATGATTATTATGCTCGACAACTATGACTCTTTCACCTATAATCTTGTCCAATATTTTCAAATGTTAGGCGTCGATGTGACCGTCTTTCGCAACGACGAAGTGACCCCCGAAAGCGTTATCGACCTTAACCCCGAACTTATCGTACTTTCCCCTGGGCCAGGTCGACCCCAAGATGCAGGAATTATGATGGAGCTCATTGCAAAAACGGCAGGTAAAATCCCACTTTTTGGCGTTTGTTTAGGTCACCAAGCACTCGGCGAATACTTTGGAATGACTTTAACGTATGCCAAAACCATTATGCATGGCAAAACATCCGAGATTACTCATGACAAACAAGGCATTTATAATCATATTCCTTCTCCTTTACGCGTGGTGCGTTATCACTCTTTGGCATTGGATAAAACAACGTGCCCTGCCGAACTTGAAATTACCTCTGAAACCGAAGATGAAGAGGTAATGACCATTCGTCACAAAACATTACCCATTTTAGGTGTTCAATATCATCCAGAATCGGTGCTAAGTGGTTCGGGGCAACGTCAACTTGCCAACGTCTTAGCGATGGCGCGTGCCTTTAATCAGGAGAAAAACAATGCTCACTAACGCGCTCAAAAAAGTGATGCAACATGAATCGTTGAATAGCGATGAAATGTATAACCTTATGGAATATATCACCACGCATTCAGATAAAAGCACACAAATTGGAGCGTTTTTAACCGCGCTTCAAATGAAAGGAATTACCGCAGAGGAACTCACGGGAACAGCGCAATTTTTGCGTCAAAAATCCGTGCGCCCCGATTTGATTCCGCATGATGTGGTTGATATTGTCGGTACAGGGGGCGATCATTCTAACAGTTTTAATATTTCTACAACGAGCGCATTTGTTATTGCTGGTGCAGGAGTTCCTGTCATCAAACACGGAAATCGCGCATCATCAAGTCTTTGTGGATCCGCCGATGTTTTAGAAGCGTTGGGGTACAATCTTGATGTTTCGCCTGAATTTGCGATGAAGCAACTTCGCGATACAGGGATCGCATTTTTGTTTGCCAAAAATATTCATCCCATTTTAAAAGAGGTTGCGACGACGCGTAAAGAGTTGGGAATACGCACTTTATTTAACATGGTAGGGCCACTTTGTAACCCCATTCGCACGCAGTCGATTTTATTAGGTGTTTACGCACCTGAAATCACCGAACTTTTTGCCAAAGTATTGCAACAACTCGGATTTAAACACGCGATGGTTGTTCACGGCATGGAAGGACTCGATGAGATGAGTTGCTGTACCCATACGCGCGTGTCGGAGCTTCAAGATGGCAAAATACGCACCTATGAAATTATACCAGAACTTGTCCTTTCTTATATCCCTGAACAAGAGGAACTTAAAGGCGGAACACCCGAAGTCAATGCCCAAATTCTCAAAGGGGTATTATCGGGCGAAATTCAAACCGGACCGCGTTCAGCTGTTTTGCTCAATGCTGGTGCTGCGATTTACTTGCATGGAGGGGCAAAGAACTTAAAAGAAGGAATCCAAAAAGCACAAATTTCCATCGATTCAGGCGCAGCACTTCAAAAACTTAACCAATTTATCGAGGCGAGTCATGACCAACATTCTTGAAAAAATTGTGGCGGATAGACGCAAATCTGTTGCCGCCACCCAAACCCGTATCTCTTTAGAAGAAATCAAGCAAAAAGCACAAAATTCCCCTATTCCGCCTTCGTTCTCGCAAGCATTTCAGTCGCCTAAAATTCATATCATTGCAGAACTCAAAAAGATGTCGCCTTCGCAAGGACTCATCCGAAAAGAGTTTTATATTGAACCTTTGGCACAAACACTTGAACGTCACGGAGCTACAGCACTTTCAGTGTTAACAGAAACCCCACATTTTGGCGGATGCATTGAAAATTTAATTCGAGCAAAATCGACGGTTTCAATCCCTCTTTTGCGCAAAGATTTTATTATTGAGCCTTATCAAATTTACGAAGCGCGCGCCTATGGCGCAAGTGCTATTCTTCTCATTGCTGCATCATTATCTACCGCGGAACTCATTGAATTGACGACACTTGCGCATCAGCTCAACTTGGAAGTATTAGGTGAAATTCATAATGAAGCCGAACTCGAAATGATGTTAGAAGCCGATGTTGATTTAATTGGAGTTAATGCACGGAATCTTAAAAACTTTTCAACTTCGCTTGAACTCTCCTGTGCGTTAATTCAACAAGTACCTTCTCACAAAATTCCAATTGCGGAGAGTGCCATTACATCCCATAATGACATACTCACATTACAAAAAGCAGGCGCGCGCGGGTTTCTTATTGGTACAACGTTGATGAGTGCAGAAAATCCCGGTAAAAAACTCACGGAGTTAATTCATGGATAAACCCAAAATAAAAGTCTGTGGCTTAACCACTTACGACACCGTTCAAACGGCGATTGAATGTGGCGCAAATTATCTAGGTTTTGTATTTGCGCCGAAGTCGCCACGCAACATCACGATCGAAGATTTTATAAAATTAAGTGCATCTATTCCTAAGGAGATTCCGAAAGTGGCGGTTTGTCAAAACCCAAAAATTGAATGGATTGAAAAGCTCATCCATACGGGTCAAATCAACATCATTCAAATTCATGGCGAACTCCCTGAAAATTTCGATGCAAATGCTTATGATGTCAAATGTTGGAGAGCGTATCAATCCGACAAAAATCAAATTATTCACGACGCCCAATTTTCTGCCGTTGTCCTTGATGGCGCAAAGTCGGGCAGTGGCGAACTTGGCTCGTGGAAAAACTACGCACTAGTCCCTTATCAACAAAAGTTTATCGCAGGCGGACTCCATCAAAATAATATTCAAACCATTCTTGAAACGATTCGTCCGTATGGCATCGATCTTTCGAGCGGACTCGAAATGGAACGCGGGGTGAAGTCGTGTGAAAAAATACGAAGTTTTTTTAATAAAATTAAAGAGATTACATCATGAAAAAAAATCATTCTCAAATTGAAATCGTCGCTTATGCAGTTGTGGGTTACCCCACCTTAGAGGACTCTTTCGCATGGATGTGCCGACTCATTGAGATGGGCGTAACCACACTTGAAATCGGCATTCCAGCACAACACCCTCATGCGGATGGCGCCACCATTCAAGTCGCCCACAAAAACGCCTTAAAAAATGTGAGTGGATTTGTTGAGAGTTGCGAAGTTGCCAAACGTATTCACGCGCTTTATCCGCAGATTCACCTCGTGATGTGTTCGTACAAAGAACCGCTCGATATTTATACATTCGACGAAGTGTGTCAGTACGCCAAAGCAAGCGGTTTTTCTGCCTTTTTGTGGATTGATCTCCCGCTTGAAGCGTTGAAAGAAATGACCCCAGCCTTTGAAAAATATCAACTCAAATATGTTCCACTTATTCCACCCTCTACCCCTTTAAGCTTTATTCAAGAATTAGAACATACACCCCATATTTATGCGTTATACGGCATAACAACACAAGGGCGTACGGGGTCTGCCATCTCCAACCTTCATGATAGCGCATCGCAATTAAAGTCGATAGCACAAAACACACCCTATCCCGTGTGGGCAGGATTTGGGATTCGTTCGCTCACACAAGCACAACCGTTTCTTGAATCCAATTTAAGCATCGTCATTGGGTCTGCGCTCGTGGAGCAACAAGGCGTCATGAACATCGAAGAAGCACGCACAGTCATTGCGCCCATCCGTGCTTTTATCGATACTACCCAATAATTAATTTAGAAAAAGGAAGTCGGGATAAAATCCGTGTGACGGTATAAGAGAGCCAGAAAACAATCAACGCGAGAAAGGGCATCTCTACCGCCGTGGCAACCATGTGAGGAAGTGACGCAGTAAATGTTTGTATCTTTGGAATTAAAAGTTCTGCACACCATAACAAAATAATGTAATGAACAAGAAAGATTCCGAACGATAAGTTGGAACATTTCGCAACACTCGTCTTTAAAAAAGAGGGCACTTTGATTTTTCGCATAAGCATAAACATCCCGGCTGTCATCATCGCCACATTAGGGGTAAGAAAACCAAAGAAGAGTTCGAGTACTTTCCAGCGTTGCGCATCGTTGGCTTCAGGATAAACAACACACTCTGCAAACTGGTAGTTCATCGCTTTGAAGTATTCGCCAACATGGGCATCGCTGTGCATAAAACCCACATAAGTAATCGCACACCCCACTGCAATCAAAGCAAGGGAAATTGCAACCGTTTTTGACCAAGAAAAAAGGGGGAGTCGCATCAACGCATATCCCAAAATCATGTAACCCAAGTAACCTGAGAAATAATAGAAAGTGCCGTATCCGTTCCACGCACAGATTCCATGAATTTCAGTAAAATAGAGTTGAATGTAAGGGAAAAAGAGGGTGATTGACCAGAGTCCCAAAAAGAAAAGAATGCCACGCATTGAAACTTGTCGAATCCATGGGGAAATCACGGGAATGATTAAATATAAGCCCAAGAGCGTGAAAATGAACCAAAAATGGACATTTGAGGCGGTAAAATTGACAGGTATCATAAGGAGGTTGTATAGGATTGGCGAGAGCCCTGCCCCACTCATTTGGTTAATTGAACCGCCAATGACTAATTCGCTGGGAATGGGGAGGAAGACGTAAATGACCGACCAAATCAAAAACGGCACAAGGACGCGACTCAATCGACGTTTATAAAACTGCACAGTGCTCCCTAACATAGGCAAAAGGAGCGCACCTGAAATCATCACAAACAACGGCACACATGGACGTAACAACGTTGCATAAATGCATGCCATAGGATCAATTCCTGTAGGTTTAACTAAATAGTTATCCCCAACATGAACAAAAACGACCATAAAACATGCCACGATTCGCATGACGTCAAGCGCAAAGTTACGCTCTTTCCCATGAATCAAAAATTGATTTTCACTTTGAACAAGATTTTCTGCATTTTCCATAAAAGAACCCTTTGTTAAATTTTTGTATATCAACATTAATAATAATCTCACATAATATACAGCCAACTCGACATATTACAACTCCACATTACAATTTATCTCACAAAAAACACATTTTTAAAAATATGCCCACGACTAAATATTGTATCCATATCGAACATTGACAACTCATAAAATCACAATAAATATTTATATACAACTCAAAAAAACAGCGCAACTCACAACCCAAAAAACGGCATTAAAAACAGATATTTTTTCATCCCTTTAATATCACGAAAAAACACCCTCTCAAATAATTCTCATCAAGTACAATCAACTGACACAACACCCATTTAAACGAACCTTTTTTTGTCCGTTCTTATC
>CAZIVM010000087.1:0-10454 GCA_964542845.1 uncultured Victivallales bacterium | reverse complement strand
AATTCCACTTCTGGCGTCCATGTTAAATTTTCAATGCCAAACTTTCCTTTTTCAGAGATTTGTTCGGGGAGACTTGATGTAAAGGTGATTTCAAACTCTTTGGCACCTTCAACCGTGGGCTTATCAACGGGTTTGATAGACTCAATGGTAAATGTGCCATCGATGACATCCATGACGTTGGATTGGACAAACTGAACCACATCGCCTTTGAATCCCCAGTTGAATCCATAAGCTTGACCGTGCATGTAGCGTCCGCGTAAAGTTTTGTCGTTCACGCGTTTAACCACTTTTAAATAGGTGCCATGCACGTTGATTGCATCATCAGCCATCCCTTCGTAGAGTCCGTTATTAGAGATGATTTTTCCTTTACATCCAGAAAAGTGAGTGGCATCGGCTTGTGTTGTAAAATAACGAGGATCGTTTTCGCCACGTGTGCAAACTGAAAATTTTTCAAGACGAATATTTTCGGTCATTTGTGCTAAAAGTCCCATCCCTTCGGCATAGTGTACTTCCACGTTTTCGAGTTCGATATTTTTGCAATCGCTAATCACAATTCCAGGGTTAGGGCGATACCATGAACGTAAGACAAAGCGTTCTCCAATCGACGTTTCTTTTACTTGCCAGTTGGTAATACGCACCATGCTATCCGAAAGTTTTTCAAGTTTTTGAGGATTGAATCCTAGGTCGCGACGCTGGTATGTCATGCGCTTATCTGCACGAAAAGAGAGGACAGATTGCGGACGGTGTCCATCATACCCATCTCCACTAAAGACAAAGTTATTTCCTTCAATTCTCCATTTTCCGCCTTCATTGAGCATCTCGCAATCCATGGTATTATTGACTGTGTCAATAGAAACGACGGTTAATTGGCGTAAGTGGGGATCGGCTGCATCAATGGAAAGGTTTTTAATTTTAACATTTTCACAGTTTGTTAAAATAATAGGGAGTGTGCGACCATGAAATTTCCATTTTGCGCCCCTGAAATCGAGAATTTGATTTTTGACACCCTCCAAATATAGCCCGACCTTTTTGGGGTTAACTTGATCGTGGTTTGAGATAAAAAATGTGCGTGTTTCGCAACTATCGGGGTAGAAGTGAAGTTCTTCAGGGCGGTAAACACTAGGGAACGTTTTTTCGCCCGTAAAAAAGAATTGGTCGGTGTATCCGACAGAGGTCAATATGAAATTCCCATCATAATTGCGTACGGGAAGTGGCGCTTTTTCTGAATTAAAGGGGGCGCATCCGACGCCGAGTGTCGCAAGACTAATCGCAAGTAAATTTTTTAACATGATTCATCCTTGGGTTTAACTATATGATATAATAAAGAGACAATGAATGATTAATAGATTGCTTTTTCAACGTTGTTTAAGATAATTTGATCACCATCAAATTTAACTGGGAGCCATAAATAACGTCCGTCAATTGCATTTTTAGGCCGCCACATATCGTTGAGCAATACAAACGAATCTTCTTTACCTTCAACTTTTAAGAAATATGTGCTTTGTGAACCAAAAGAGATGTGAGCATCTTTGCCTACAAATGGATTATCAAGTTCTGTCCATGGTCCCATAATATGGTCGGCCACCGCTGAACGCCCCGCATTTGGCGCCCATCCTGTACAGCCCGAACCCACAAAATAATATTTGTTTTTACGTTTAGTCACTGCAGGGGCTTCCATGAAACGCCCAACAAAAGCGCGCGCATAAACACCATTATGATGAAGATAATCATCTGTGAGTTGGGCAATATGAGTTGTTCCATTTTCTTCAGAAGAATAAATATGATAAGCCATACCATCATCATCTACGAAAAGCGTCATATCACGTTGCATTTGTCCTTCTTTGAAATCGCGTTTAAGAAACGCATTGTAATCCATATCTTTATTGAAGGCGCTTCCCGAAAGTTTAGGGGCAGGTCCGGCAAGTAAATGTTTTTCAGAATCGGGATAATTGATCGGCCATTGACCTGGATTTGCACGTCCAGCGCGGTAAAACTTGTAAGGTCCGACAACCGTATCGGCAGTCGCTACCCCCGAGTAGGCAGAACCATAACCTCTACCTTTAAGTTCCAAGTGAAACCACATCACATATTTTTTTGTTTTGGCATTGTAAATAACTTTGGGGCGTTCGAGAATACATCCTTTTGTAATGGGATGAGATTCGCTATCCGTGACAACATGTAATGCAATCCCTTCATCCTTCCAGTTATATAAATCTTTGGAGCTATAGCAGTGAACGCCGACTTGTGCATAATTTCCTTCGTTGCCTTCCACTTTGTGTTCTCCAAACCAATAATAAGTGTTTTGATCAAATAAAATGCCTCCACCATGCGCGTTGATATGTTTCCCGTTGTTATCGGGCCAAATATGACCATTGGGAAACGAATCAAGCTGTGTTGGCGTTGCCAAAAGTGGAGCGATAGAGAGAAGAGAAATAGAGAGCGTAATCATAGACTTAAACATAAATTATCCTTTTATGATATGGGGTTAAAATCGAGAAGTTGTGTGTTGAAGAATTTAACAAAAGACAATTTATAAGAGGTGATGATAGAGGACGATTGCTGTCATGGAAGGGCCTTTCTTGGGTTATTTGAGATCATTTCATTGGATTTGCGTATGTAAAGATGTTCTCTCAAAAAATACAATAAGGTGAGGTAATATATCATTATTTTTTAATATTACAAGCTTAATAATATGAAATTGAAAAATTTTTCAAAAAAAGTGAATGGAGATACTGAAAGTTATAGATAAAATAGACCTAAAGCGAATCAATATCTTTTACGAATGGGAAATGACATTGCACGAGATGGGTTGAGGATAACGCTTGCGAACATGGAATATGGTTAAGACATTGTTGTTGTTGTTGCGGTGTGAGCGTCTTGTATTTTTCACAACGTGGCTGAAAACGGCACGTTGAAACATAATCTTGAGGGGAGGGAACGCGACCCGAAATGGAATGTAAATTTTCATTTTTTGCCCCTAATATCGGGACAGATTGAATTAAGGCATGGGTATACGGATGCGCGGGTTGCAAAATAAGTTCGTCACGCGTCCCTTCTTCGATGATTTGCCCAGCATACATGACCGCGACTCTATCGGCAAGTTCGCCGACTAAGCCAAAGTTATGCGTGATGAGTAATACCCCCATTTTGTGTTCTTTTTTAAGCGATTTGATTAATTTCAAAACTTGAGCTTGTACGGTTACATCAAGTGCGGTTGTGGGTTCATCTGCAATGAGTAAGGAGGGATTGCCTGCTAGTGCAATGGCAATCATAATGCGTTGTTGCATTCCGCCCGACAACTCATGCGGATAAGCATTGAGTCGTTTTTGAGGTTCAGGGATGCCAACGGCTTTTAATAATGCTTCTGCTTTTTCCAGAGGGTTTTGAATGTTGGGCTGGTGGAGCTTAAAGACTTCACAAATTTGATGCTTGATTTTAATCACAGGATTAAGACACACTGCGGGGTCTTGAAAAATATAGGCGAGATGGCGTCCACGCACTTTTTGGAGTGCAGAATCGTTGAGTTGATTGATCTGATAACATTCCTCAGGGGTATTCAAAACGACTTCCCCTGTGATGCGCGATATATCCTCAGATAAGAGTTTTCCCAATGCCATACAACTGACACTTTTTCCGCATCCCGATTCTCCAACGATGGCTAAAATTTGTTGAGGCTGAAGCGTCAAAGAAAACTGATCGACAACCTGTACCCACTGCTGTTCGTTTTTGAACTCAACTTTTAAATTTGAAACCTGAAGCAAGGGGGCTTGTTTCATAAGAATTATTTAATGATGTCGATATTGAGTTCTTCACGTGTGAACTCATGCCCAAAACAAGTTTTTTCTTTAAGAAGTTGATCGATTTTTGCTTCGCGATTTTTTTTGTACTCATCGTAAGCAAGTGCATAGCGTTGTTCGATATAGGACTTGACGCTAATCCAGCGATTGTTACGAATCGTGTAAAGATTTTTTTGCATATCTTTACTTTCAAATTGTGCCAATTTATCTTGAATAAATTTTTGTTTATCGGATTGAAATTTCACTTGAGCATCGGCGGAAGCACGAAGTTTGGCACGATTCAAATCAGGTACGGAGAAAAGGTACTTATAGGCAGGGGCGATTGCATTAGGTTCGCTTGAATTGGACTCTGTAGGAATTGCATAATCGTGATCGTAATTCGCTACTTTGACTTTTCCACGACGTATCGATAATACTTTACCTGAAATTTCGAACCCATTATTTAATTTAAATGAAGTCACTTGGTTGACATTGGCACTTTTTAAGTTTTTAACCGCTTCATTTTTTACCTTGTTTAATTCTTGAGTCGTAAATTTTCCTTCGGCAAGGCGTTCTGCACGAATTTTGGCGTTGCGTGAAATCTCGCTTGCAGAAATCGAAGGAGGAGGGACTGGCCAAGAGTGCCCCACCATCATCGCTTCACGTGCATAGACTTCTTGACTATTGAATGGCGGAAGTGCATTGATTTCAGCCACAAGGTTAGAGCGTGCTGTATCGAAAATGGAGTAGCAGACAACGCCAGTAATTAGGATTGCAAGAGTTATGGCGCCAGCGATAATGGCAATTTTTTTGGTTTGAGGGGTCATCTAAAGTCTCCGTTTCGATCACTAAATGAGTTTACGTAAATAATCACTTCCTAATAATATAGCGCAAACTCTCCACTTTTCCAGTCTCTTTTCAAAATTTTTCTTTATATTCTTTTTAAAAAAGATGTAGAATGGCGTGAATAAGAGAAAATTTTTGTAATTTTGTGTTATAATTGATAAAAAATGCAAAAAAAAATCAAATAGGTGTTGATTATTGGCATTCAAGAGTTATTTTAAATATAGTCATATTTTCACAAATCCGAAACTTTTATGATCCCAAAACAGGAGATTCAGGATGGCTACATCAAAATCAAAAGGCGCAAAAACAAAAAAAGTCGCCGCAACAAAAGCACCCGTCAAAACCGCAACTAAAGCGAAAGCACCTGTGAAAAAAGCAGTTGCAAAGAAACCCGCAACCTCAGTTGCTGTTGCTCAAAAAGCACCTGCAAAAAAAGCTCCTGTTAAAAAAGTAGCAGTTGCGAAAGTCGCAAAAGTTCAAGCAACAATTTCTCCTTTACAAAAAGCTCGTGCGGCTTATCAACCTAAATTGCCTCCTGCTTTGAGTTCAGGTGCTATTGTTGATATGGTTAAAGGTAAAGCAACGCAATCCGTTGCCGACCAAGCACAAATTAAAAAATTGTTCAAAAATACCTATGGGATGCCTGTTGTTACTTTTAAGAAACAAACTAAAAAAACAAAAACAGCCAAACCTTTATCTGTGGGCGTAATTCTTTCTGGTGGACAAGCCCCTGGGGGTCATAACGTGATTACAGGTCTTTATGATGGACTCAAATCAATTAATGCAAAATCAAAAGTATTTGGTTTCTTAGGTGGCCCTGCGGGTCTTACCGACAATAAATATGTTTTGTTTGACGACAAAATGATCGATGCGCACCGTAATACCGGTGGTTTTGATATGATTGGTTCCGGTCGTACTAAGCTTGAAACCGAAGAACAATTCGAACAAGCTCGCAAAAATTGCGAAGCTTTAGGAATTACGGCGATTATTATTATTGGGGGAGACGACTCCAATACAAATGCTTGTCTTTTAGCAGAATACTTCCTCAAAACTAAAGCAGGTATCCAAGTGATTGGTTGTCCTAAAACAATTGATGGAGACCTCAAAAATGAGTGGATTGAAACCTCTTTCGGTTTTGATACAGCCTGTCGCGTCTATTCTGAGTTAATTGGTAACATCCAACGCGATGCGAACTCTGCTAAAAAATACTGGCACTTCATTAAATTAATGGGCCGTTCAGCGTCACACATCGGTTTAGAGTGTGCGCTTCAAACGCAACCTAACTGGGCGATTATTTCTGAAGAAGTTGCTGCAAAGAAAATGACCATTGATCAAGTGGTTGCAGAAGTTGCCAACGTGGTGGCTGCTCGCGCTGAAGAGGGTAACAACTTTGGTGTTGTGCTTGTTCCCGAAGGTTTAATTGAATTTATTCCTGAGTTCAAAGTTTTGATTCACCACTTGAACGAATCGCTTGCTAAAGAAGCTGCCAAATTTGAAAAAGCTAAAGCTGAAGATGATAAACTCGCACTCGTTGTCAAACTCCTTCCTAAAAAAGAAGCGGCTGTTTTCAACTCACTTCCACGCGATATCAAACTTCAGTTGCTTAAAGATCGCGATCCCCATGGCAATGTTCAAGTTTCATTAATTGAAACTGAAAAATTGTTAGCGTTCATGGTTGCAGAAAAACTTAAATTGATGAAATCATATAAAGGTAAATTTGCAAGTCAAGTTCACTTTATGGGCTATGAAGGCCGTTGTGCGGCGCCTTCTAATTTTGATGCAGATTACTGCTATAGCTTAGGTTTCAACGCGGCTGCGCTTGTGAACTCTGGCGTATCAGGTTATCTCTCTTCGGTTCGTAACTTAACGAAACCAGCCAAAGAGTGGATCGCGGGCGGTATTCCAATTACGATGATGATGAACGTCGAACGTCGTCATGGCGAAGATAAAGCTGTGATTCAAAAAGCACTTGTTGAATTGAGCGGTGCGCCATTCAATTTCTATGCGACTCAACGTGATGTTTGGGCGAAAGAAACCCTCTATGTTTATCCCGGTCCTATCCAATACTTCGGCCCTTCCGAAGTGTGTGATCTCGTAACAAAAACAATTGCGCTTGAGCGCAAAAAGAAATAATGAAAGGTATTATTAACATGTCTGAAATGAAACTTTACCATGATGCTGATGCATCTTTGGAACTCCTCAATGGCAAAACTATTGCTATCATCGGTTATGGCGCACAAGGCCGTAACCAAGCCCTTTGCTTACGCGACTCTGGCATCAACGTAATTATTGGTGTGCGTCCAGGCCCATCTTTCGATGCAGCAACAGCAGATGGCTTCCCTACCATGACCGTGGCAGAAGCTGCTCAAAAAGCAGATATCATCCACATTCTTCTCCCCGATGAAACACATGGTCCTGTTTACGAAAACGAAATCAAACCTTACATCGCGGGCAAAGTGCTTTCTTGCTCACACGGTTTCAACATTATTTTCGATGAAATCGTACCGCCTACAGATGTCGATGTAATTCTTTTTGCACCTAAATCACCTGGTACAGAAGTTCGCAAAGAGTTTCTCAAAGGATTTGGTGTTCCTGGTTTAATTTCAGTTTACCAAGATGCTTCAGGCAAAGCCAAAGATATTGCCATGGCATTGGCTAAAGGTTGTGGATTGACACGCGCGGGTGTTCTCGAATGTACTTTTGCACAAGAGACTTACGAAGATCTCTTCGGTGAACAAAACGTCCTTTGTGGGGGCTTAGTCGACCTCATGAAATACGGTTTTGAAACATTGACAGAAGCGGGTTACCCACCAGAAATGGCATACTTTGAGTGTGTTCACGAAGTTAAATTAATTGTCGACCTCATTTACGAGGGCGGTATCCAAAAAATGAACAGCGTGATTTCCAACACTGCAGAGTGGGGCGAATATGATAATGGACCTTTCATTATTACGCCTGATGTGAAAGAGCGCATGAAAGAATCACTTCGTCGTATCGAGAGTGGTGAGTTTGCGAAAAAATGGTTGGCAGAAGCCCGTTCAGGTGCTAAAGTGCTTACTGCAAAACGCGAAGCGATTGGCGAACACCTTGTTGAAACCACAGGTCGTCGCATTCGTGCCCTCTTTGAACACAAAGGTTAATCTTTGTATTCTCTTGTAAGTTAAATGCTTACAAAAAATAAAAGCCACGGGTTTTATCCGTGGCTTTTTTCTTTTTTAAACTATGTTTTTTGTTTAAAATAATTAACGATTTATTGGGAGATGGGTTTTAAGGAGTCGTGATAAATTTTGGCGACAACTTCTTGGGTGGCTTCAACGGGGGCTACTGAAAGTAAGATCGGTAATGAAGGGGTGGTAAATGTTAACTTTGTGAGTTCTTCCACATTTTCTGCTGTATAGCCTTCATCGGAAAGTTTGGACGTACATCCCACGCTAAATAACCATTGTTCAGCAGCGCATGCAACGCGGCGACCTTCTTCTGGAATCCCTTTAATATCAGGAACAATGGGGGCTAAAATATCTGCTAACACGGGGGCTGATGCAGGATAGATGGTCTCAATGACAGAGGGGAGCAACATCGCAAGGCCGAGTCCGTGAGTCAAATCAGGTTTGACAGCACTTAATGGATGTTCAAGGGCATGCGTAAGATGTAAGAATCCGTTGTCGAACGAGATTCCGCCCAAGAGTGCGGCATACGCTAAATGATAACGCGCCACTAAGTTTTGCGGATTTTCAAGCGCAACGGGTAAATAACGATGAACCAACAAAATAACTTCACGTGCAAGGGTAATTGCAAAAGGATTGGTACACTTTGTGGTGGCAGCTTCTACCACATGGTTTAGGGCATCAATACTCGTATAAAGAATTTGTTTTTTGGGTAGCGAGAGCATCAAGTTGGGGTCGTCAATCGACCATGTGGGATAGATGCACTCATAGGCGATGGCGGGTTTGAAATTTTTAGAAAGGATTGAGGCTACTGCGACACGATTTCCTTCTGTTCCTGTGCCATGCGTGAGGTTGATCGCAACGATAGGGGCGGCTTTTTCAGGCGCAAACTGCCACTCATAGAGGGCTTCTGCGGTTTGGTTCGGGTACTCCATGAGAATTGCGACACTTTTTGCGGTGTCGATTGGACTTCCCCCGCCCACGCCAATGACCGCTTTAGCACCGAAGTTTAATGCCATTTGGGTCGCTTCATCAATACTTTCAGTGGTTGGGTTGGGGGTAACTTTGTCATAATGCGCATAAGCAATTTGGTGTTGACTTAAAGCGTTGAGAATGATGTCCCATGCGCCAGAGGTTTTATACGCACCTGCAGAGGTGACTAATAAAACTTTAGAGATATTTTTCTTTTTAAGTTCTTCGGCGATGGTGTCGATTTTTTGAATCGCGCCACACCCAAAGTAGATGAGCGAACGGGCGCGGATTTCTTTCACATCGTGAATGTTGAGATAACTGTCGAACATAATGTGCCTTTCTGTTGAAGCGGACGGTAAAATCTAAAAAAGCGCGTTGAATCATTTCACGCATACAGAATTAATATAGCGGTTTGAAAGTAAAAATCAAGTCATTTTAAGGGAGGGATCAACAGAAACGATGAGTTTTTCAGTATTTTTATATCGAAAAGCACTGAAATCAAAGTTTTTAGTCTCAATTTATATCAATCACAATGATATTTCACAAAGTTTTAATTGCAATTAAATTCAAAGGGGCACGATTAAGGGTTAAAAATCGCCCACTCTTTGGTGGTGTTAAGTGCAATTTGTATCAAGGTTTGGAAAAGGGTCGCGAAAAGAATTAAGCCAAATCCAACGCCTTGCATCAACGTAATCGATTCATTGTAGATAAGAAAACCAATGAGCGATGCGGTGACGGGTTCAAGATACGCAATAGTGCCAAACTCAATGGGCTTAAGATGTTTCATTGCAAATGCCGCCAAGAAAATAATTGCGGCACCATGAACTGTTCCAATAGATAAAAGATAGGGCCAGCCTGATTCGATGCCAGCAAAAGGGCTTTCTGAAAAATAAAGGGTTGTACTCAAAATAATAGTTCCTGCCGTGAGTTGACAAAACGAGCGCTCCAAAATGGAGAGTCGACGCGGGCTTTTGCGTGATAATATGATATAGACGGAATAGCATAAAGCCCCTATGAGTGCAAGAATAACCCCTGTTTGAGACTCGTCGTTGGTGGTAGGGGTCGGGGACTCTTTTTGAAATAAAGCAACAATGACGAGTCCAATAATTGCAATAAAAATAAGACCTATTTGTTTGGGTTTAGGCAAACGTCGCGAAATGATCGCATCGCCAAACGTCGCAAAGATGGGTGCTAAATAAATCAAAAAGGCGGCGAGCGCGACTGAAGTTTTCTGTATCGCAAGAAAGTAAAATAAAATACAAAGACTCAACGCAACGCCAGAAAAAGAGGCGCGAAATGATAGTTTGGGTCGAGTTTGAGTCTGCCAACAACGCCATCCAAGAATTAACATGATCACGACCATTCCCATTGCAAAACGGATGAACGCACAACCTTGGGCCGACATATTTGATTCACGCACGAAAAAAACAAGCGTCCCCATCAAAAATGCTGAAGCCGTGGCCGCTATAATTGCTTGAAAATGTATTGATTTCATTGAAGTTGTAGATCCTTAATCATTATTAATTCAATAATATAGCACGCGCGTTAAAATTTGCAATATCGAAACGTTTAATTTATGATAAAATTTTATAAATTTAATTGGTGAAGTTTAAGGTTGAGAGGCAATCCATGCGTTGATGCAGAATAAACTTTTTTAGGGTATTCTGAGGAGTATTGAACATTTTGTTTTTTGAAT
>CAZIVM010000086.1:0-10586 GCA_964542845.1 uncultured Victivallales bacterium | reverse complement strand
TTGATCACACGCAAAACAAGACACCCAATAATAAACCAACTTAAGTAAAAGAAAAAGCGATCAATATACTGAATGTTGTTGAATTGGAATTTAATCATTTTACTGAATCTGTGTTTAACGATAAAATTTCATCTACGCTTTTGCCATTAAAAAAAGTTCGTACGTCATCCATGGTTTTCCCATTACGCAACATGTTCATGCAATAATTGGAATAGACCCTCATGAAATCTTGTTTTTCAGCTTCACTCATGTGAGCGGTCATGTTATCTAATGTAAGGATAATTGAATCTCTTGAAGATGTGTCCAAACGTGATAAATGTGGAGTTTTTGTTGCCTCATCACACGCCACGCCACAAACCATGCATAGCACGGCAATGATTCCGATTAATGTACGCATATTTTCACCTCTTTATGTGTTAGTTGTTATATTAATATAGTGATATTTTATGAAAAAACAAGACGCATTATAAACTTTTCTGTGGATATTGAAGTTTTTCAATTTCAAAACCTAAACTTTTCGCGTATTGAATGTAGTTTTGCGCTTTTTCGGGATCTACCTCTACGGTGCGCGATAAAATCCAAAAATAATTCATAGTTGAGGAAGTAACCATTGCCAAGGTGTAATCCGAATCAAGCTGGATAACTCTATAGGGTGAACTCACAGTCCAAAAGAAACTTACGGAGAGTTCTGCATGCGGTTTTTCCCAAGTAGCAGTCCCTTCGATGGATTGCATCACGCCGTTTTTATAACCGACATTTAATACCGAGATTTCACCATTTTCTTTAAGTTGGTAAATGGCATAAACAGAATCTAAATCTTTTTCAAAGAAATGGGGGAGTCGGGCATACTCATACCACTTTCCCATATATTTTTCAGGTTGAAATTTTTCAACTGATGCTATATGATCTGTCGAACGCGCGCAACTCATACATAAACATAATAAAATCAACAAAATAAAATAACGCATACTGCACCTCCATGAATAGCATGTTTATAATATATAGTATAACACAACAATGCGATTTTTTCAAATTTAATTTATAAAAAATTGGTTTTTTTTAAATTTGGCACTATTTTAAATATATATCAAAAAAGAAAGGTATCTTATGGATAAATTCGACCCCAATTGCTGTAAAGAAGAGGCTCAACTATTTAAGGCACTCGGCCACCCTACGCGTTTATGGATTGTGGCGCAACTGGCAAGTGGCGAACGATGTGTATGTGAATTTGTAGAAGCTGTAGGGGTCGATTTCTCAACCATTTCAAAACATTTGGTTGTCCTTAAAAAAGCGGGAATTATTCAGTGCGATAAACGGGGAAAATCGGTTTTTTATAGTTTGACGTGTCCTTGTATTCTTTCAATGATTAAGTGCGTTAGCGAAAAAAAATAAAATAAATTTTCAAAAAAGAGTTGACAAAATAAAAAAGATGTCGTATATTATAATTGGTCATTTAACCAAATGTTAACTATCCATGAGGTCATTATGAAAACTACACTGCTTGTTCTCTTCCTCGCATGCCTCGCCCCTTTGACGACGTATGCCACAGAAACATCCTCACCAGACACTTCCATGATGAAGGAAAATGTAACTCAAAAAAATTACACTTTATTTCTTTTGACACGCGATCATAAAAGTGAAAACGCTGATATAGTTGTCAATGCGCCCAACTGGAGTAAAGCGTTTGAATCACAAATTGAAATTGTGAAATGTGATTTAACAACAGAATCAGGAAAAGCACAGGCGCAAAAATTAAAACTTGATCCTGAAATTGTTCCAACCCCCCTTGCATTGATTGTTTCAAAAGAGGGTGTCGTCACAGGGACATACCGTCGCGCGCCCCATACACAGAATTTGCAAAAAAGTATACTTCCTCCTGCCCCTTTAGCGGTAAGAAAAGCCCTCAGTGAAGGAAAAAGTGTATGGATAAGTGTTTATGGCAAAGATCAAGAAATTCGACGTCATAATCATGATTTAATTCAAAAAAATATTAAAGATGAAAAAACAGTTTGCATTGAAATTGATGGGGCCGACTCTCAAAACAATGTTTTCTTGCAAACGATTAAAGTCCCATTAACCCAAGGCGAAGAAGCGCAAGCCTTACTCATGAAACCGCCAATGAACATCTCCGTTAGTCCCATTCGCGGAAAACTCAAAGATCAACATTTTAAGCCAAAAGATTGCGGTCCAGCTGACTGTGGACCTGGTGGCTGATAAGGGAATCAACGCATAGCCGTGTGCTAGGCTTCAATCTATGCCCAATTGGGCATTTTTTTCGAGACAACGCTTGGTTAAATAACCAAATACAAACAAGGATAATATATGAAATTAACAACATTAGTTAAAAGAGAACTGCTTGAAAGAAAACATCAACTTCTCACATCTCTCACTGCGATTACGCTCGGAATTGCAGCTATTGTCGGCGTACAAACGATTGCTTATTTCTCAAAAATCGAAGTCGCTTATCAAGTTGATGCGCTCGGGGCAAACATCATTATTTTGCCTAAAAATACCACCACAGAAAATTATTATGCAGCCGACCTCACCGAAGGGGCGACATTACCTGAAAGTTATGTGGATGAAATTTTTATGGCAAAAGATGAAGAAGGACTCGAAGGGGTAGATAACCTTTCGCCCAAACTTTCAAAACGAATTTCCATTCAAGGTAAATTGTGGACCTTAACAGGCATTTTACCGAAAAACGAATTTGCATCTAAAGCGACATGGTCTGGGGGCGTGTTTGATACCCCAGTCGCGTGTGCATCCAGTCGCAAATCTATTTTTGAATTTAATGAAGCGGAAAAGTTACGTCGCACCCCCATCGAACACTTATCCGATACAGAATGTGTGGTCGGTTCAGAATTTGCAGAAGCGATGAATCTTAAAGAAAATGAGTGGGTAGAAGTTGAAAACATTTCATTTAAAGTCTTACAAATTTTACCACGCACGGGAACTGTTGATGATGCGCGTATTTTTATTCATTTACATCAGGCGCAAAAAATCTTAAAGACAGGTCGTGTGATTAGTGCGATTGAGGTGATAGGTTGTTGCAATGAGATTGCAGGCGGGCTAGTCGATAAGTTAAACAGACTTCTCCCTGATGCCAAAGTGGTAACAATTTCACAAGTGGTTTCAACTCAACAAGCAACCAATCAACTCATGGAAAGTTTAACGATTGTATTTTTAATTGTGATTGTGCTCGTTGGAGGCGCGTCAATTGCCAATTACATGTATGCGAATGCGTTTGAACGTCGTAAGGAAATTGGCACGTTAATGGCGATGGGCGCAACGCAATTCATGATTGTAAAAATGTTTGTAATGAAAGCGATTATTTTAGGGTTATTAGGAGGAATTGCAGGCGCGATCATTGGATCGGGGCTTGCAGTTGTCTTAGGGCCTAAAATTGCAAAAATACCTGTAATGCCCTTGCCGTCGTACATGTTAACAGCGATTGGATTATCGCTTTTACTCACGATGATGGCATCGATTTTCCCCTCGTTAAAGGCCGCCCAAACTGATCCTTGTCTTTCGATACAAGATATCTAAGGAGAACAAATAATGAATACCGTACTTGAATTTAAAAATGTGTCAAAAATCTATCAACAACGTAAACACCCTGTTTATGCGCTTGAAGATGTCTCTTTGCAAATCAAAAAAGGCGAGTTTGTAGGGTTAATTGGACCTTCTGGGTCAGGAAAAACCACATTTCTTGTTACAGCGGGAGCAATGTTGCATCCCACGCATGGCGAAATCTTTTTTGAAGGGGAATCCCTTGCTCGCAAGAGCGCATCTGCGCTTGCAACATTGCGACGAAATAAGATTGGATTTTTATTTCAATCGTTCAATTTAATCCCTTACCTTGATGCGTTGCATAACGTGATGGCACCCATGATGTTAGCAGGGAAAAGTGAAAAAGAACAAACGCAGCGAGCGATCGAACTTCTCACACGCGTTGGTCTTGAAAAACGTTTGGATCATAAACCTTGCGAACTCTCTGTAGGGCAAATGCAACGCGTTGCCCTAGCACGAATGTTAGCGAACGACCCCGAGTTTATTCTTGCCGATGAACCTACGGGAAACCTTGACCCACAAACCGCCGAAGAGGTGTTGTCGTTTATGAAAAAACTTTGTATTGAAGAACAGAAAACCATTGTCATGGTGACACATTCGCCTGATGCAGTGAAACACACTTCCCGAATCTTAACTTGTCATCACGGAAAAATTATTCCCCAATAAAAAATTATAAATCTTATGAATACACCTTTTATATTTATTGCTGATTTCATTTGTTATACACTGCTCGGACTCCACCCCGAACAGTCGTGGACGCCCATTGTTCATTTTTTCATTTATGACAGTTTGAAAATTCTTGTTTTACTGGTAGTGATGATTTACGCAATCAGTTGGATTCGCGCGGGCGTCTCCATGCAAAAGCTACAACGTTTTTTTGAAAAGCGAAACCGTTTTATGGGATATATTTTAGGGGCAATCTTAGGGGCAGTCACCCCATTTTGTTCTTGTTCGAGCATCCCTCTATTTTTAGGATTCACTAAAGCGGGAATTCCTGTAGGAATTACATTAAGTTTCCTCATCTCTTCGCCCATGATTAACGAAGCCGCTGTCGCGATGTTTGCAGGCACGATGGGGCTTAAACTCACCCTAGTGTATATTGCGTTTGGACTCCTCAGTGCCATTTTAGGGGGGCTCTTTTTTGACGCGATTCGTGCCGAAAAATTTATTCGTAGCGATCTATTAAATGAAGGAAATTGTGCGTGTGATTCTCCAGAAGAAGTCATTAAAAAAACATTTAAGGCGCGTCATTTATTCGCATGGGAAGAGGTTAAATACATCCTTAAAAGTATTTGGCTATGGGTGATTGTTGGCGTTGCGCTGGGTGGAATTATTCATAATCAAATGCCCGAAAATTTCCTCCAAGATAACCTTGCCAATGGCGATTGGTGGAACGTCCCCTTAGCAACACTAATCGGGATTCCGACCTACGCCAATATTACAAGCGTAATCCCCATTATTGGGGCATTGGTAGAGAAAGGGCTCCCCCTCGGAACAGCGTTTGCATTCATGCTTTCGACGGTGGCGGTGAGTCTGCCTGAATTTATTATGCTCAAGAAAATTTTGCAACTCAAACTCATTATTTATTTTGGAATATTTATCTTAATATGTTTCACGTTACTGGGTTATTTACTCAACTTTTTGCAACCCTATTTAATCTAAGGAATTCTACATTATGTCGTGCCCCAACGTTACAAACTGCCCCTGTCCTAAAACCACGTGTCCGAATCACAAAAAATGCTGTCAATGCGTGATCAAACACAAGAATACAGAGAGCTTACCCTATTGTTTGTTTGAAGAGAATCAAGGCGATAAAAGTCTTCAAAACTTTTACCAACATCTTAAGAAAAAATACGATTAATTCAAAAAACGATCAGACCCCTTTTTCAATATTGGGCCAAATGATTTTATGAAGTTGAAGTTGGAAACGTGCAGGGGTCTCTGCTTCAATCATCCATGCCGCTAAATCGGCAAAAGGTAAGGTATCGGCAACGGGCGAAAAATAGATTTTCTCGGTGCGTTGAGTCAACTGATACTCACGAATTACATTTTGCGCATAATCAAAATCTTCACGCGTCCCAATCACAAATTTAACTTCATCTTGAGAAGTTAAGTGCGCGATGTTCGCAAACATATTAAATTCGTGCATCAATGATGAGGGTGTTTTCACATCCATAATACGAATGGTTCCTTGCGGTAGAACAGAGATATCACACGATCCATTGGTTTCTACCAAAACACGACATCCCTTATTTTGGAGTTCTGAAATTAAAAGGGGAAGTTGTTTCTCCATCAAAGGTTCGCCCCCTGTGAGTTCCACAAGTTTAACGCCACTTTGCGTTACCTTGTCGAGAATATCGGATAAAATCATGGGCGTATAATCACAATCTTCAGTCTGTGCATAAAGGGTATCGCAATACGCACAACGCAAGTTGCACCCCACGAGACGAATAAAAAAACAGCGCTGTCCAGCATACGAGGATTCCCCTTGCAATGAAACAAACATCTCTGAAACCTTAAAGGGCAACATTCTCAACTCCATCCTTTAACATCTTTTTAAAAATTTCTAACGCTTCAGACTCCGTCCAAATCCCTAAAGGTTTTCCCAGACTACAAATCATCACTTGTCCAGATTTTGCACCACACATTGCTAATTCAGCATTGCGGGCTTCGCCAGGACCATTTACCGCACAGCCCATCACGGCAATTTTATTGACCGCTAATTCAAATTTTTGCGCCAACATTTCTGCGACAACCTGATCCACTTTTTCAGCAAGGTACTGTAGGTTGACCTGCGTGCGTCCACAAGTCGGACACGATACAATTTCAACCTGAGGTTTCCGACATCCCGTCGATTCTAAAATCGCAATTCCCGCGCGAATTTCTTCGATGGGATCAGCGGTTAAACTCACACGAATCGTATCCCCAATTCCATTTAATAACAATGCGCCAATACCCACTGATGATTTAATAATTCCACGATAAAGCGTCCCAGCTTCAGTCACGCCAATATGTTGCGGATAATCGGCACGTTCTGCGAACCGTTGACACGCCCGAAAAGTGGACAACACGTCCGAAGATTTGAGCGATACTTTAATTTGCTTAAAACCATACTTTTCGAGTCGGGCACATTGTTCAAGTGTTGAGTCGACTAAGGCTTCGGCCATTGCCACTTCATGCGAATTAAACTGTTGCATATACGACTCAATTAACGATCGTTTGACACTGCCAGAGTTTGCGCCAACCCGAATCACACATTCATGACGCAATGCGTGTTCAGCAACGGCACGCACCGCCGCTTCATCCCCAATATTACCGGGATTAATGCGGAGTCCATCAACGCCCGCCTCCATCGCCCCTAATGCCAAACGATAATCAAAATGAATATCTGCAATCACGGGAATAGGCGACGCCTCAATAATTTGTGGCAACGCATGAACGGCATCAAAATCAGGAACCGCAACACGGATAATCTCACACCCTGCCTCAGCGAGCTGTTGAATCTGAGCCGAGGTCGCTTTTGCATCAGAGGTGAGTGTATTGCACATGGACTGGAGGCGCACTGGTGCACCTCCGCCCAGTTGAAGTTGACGCAAACGTAATGCGCGCGTTGTCATCATACTTATAAGGTGGCTTTTTCCATTTTAACTTCGTAGAATTGAAGGGCATCGCCCTCTTCCAAATCTTTGAAGTTATCCAAACGGATACCACATTCGAGACCTTGACGAACCTCTTTAACGTCGTCTTGGAAACGACGAAGCGATTTAACTTCACCGTTAAAGATCAACTCTTTCTTACGGAAAACACGGACATGCGTCCCCACTTTCACATAACCTGAGTCAACCATGGTTCCAACCACGGGAGGTCCTTTAGACAAGGAGATAATCTTAAGAATTTTACCAGTACCGACTTGTTCTTCGCGTTTTTCAGGATCCAAACGCCCTTCCATCGCATCTTTAATATCTTCAATCAACTGATAGATGATACTATATAAGCGAATTTCGCAACCCTGATCTTTAGCCATTTTATTGACCCCAGGATTTACGCGAACGTGGAAACCGACAACAATCGCATTGGAAGCAGCCGCAAGCAAGACATCATTTTCAGTCACAGCCCCAACCCCTGAGTGAACCACGTTCACAGCAATTTTATCGGAGGGGAGTTTACTCAATGCGTCCACAATCGCTTCAGAAGAACCACGCACGTCGGTTTTCAAAACAATTTGAAGGGTATTTTTTTGTGCATCATCCATTTGTTGGAACAAATCTTCAAGGGATGTTCCACGTGAACGTGCTAAGGTATCTTCGCGTTTCAAGAAACCAAATTGCTCAGCAGCATCTTTCGCTTCTTTCTCGGTACGGCAAGCATAAATTTGTTGTCCAGCAGAAGGAACGCCCGAAAGACCAATCACCTTGACAGGGGTGGATGGACCCGCAACTTTTACACGGTTACCTTTATCGTCGATCATTCCGCGTACTTTTCCAGCAAACTCGCCCGATAGAATAGGATCGCCCACTTTTAAGGTTCCACGTTGAACTAAAATATTTGCGGTAGGCCCAAGCCCCGTTTCAAGCTGTGCTTCAATCACAACCCCTTGCGCTAAGCGCGTAGGATCGGCTTTCAAGTCGAGCATCTCTGCTTCGAGCAAAATACGTTCCATTAAGTCGGTCATCCCTTGTCCCGTATGTGCTGAACAAGGAATCATAGCGATATCGCCACCCCAATCTTCGGGGAAAAGACCATTTTCTTGCATGTTACGCAACACTTTATCAGGGTCAGCTTGTGGAAGATCCACTTTATTCATGGCCACGATAATAGGCACTTTCGCTGCTTTGGCATGGCTCAATGCTTCAACTGTTTGTGGCATAAAACCATCATCGGCTGCAACAACGAGAATCGCAATATCAGTCACATTTGCTCCACGCGCACGCATCGCGGTAAACGCTTCGTGACCTGGGGTATCGATAAACGTAATGGGCGTACCATTAAAAACAATGGAAGAAGCCCCAATATGTTGCGTAATTCCCCCTGATTCACCAGCGGTAACATGTGTTTTACGCACGCGGTCTTGCAATGAAGTTTTACCGTGGTCAACGTGCCCTAAGAATGTCACCACACAAGGACGCGTTTTGACTTTTTCAGGATTATCAGGCAACGCGATCAAAATTTCTTCTAACGTTGAGGGTTCTTGTGCTTTTTCAGCAACATGATCAGATTTTTCGCGACGATCCACAAGCAATTCTGCACCGTATTTTTCAGCCACTTTAGTTGCAAGCTCCACATCCAATGTTTGATTAGGACCTGCAAGTTCGTTAAAACCAATCAAGGTTTGAATCACTTCGTTGGTTTTCTTTCCGAGGGCTTCGGCAAGGGTTTTCACCGTAATCGGAGTTTTCACATGAACCTCTTTAGGTCCACCGTGAGCGCCACCTTTGTGTGATTTTGATTTTTGAGATTGAATCATAGTAAGATGATCTTCAATCAAGTCGAGGAGATCGTGAGGGATAGAATCGGTGGGTTTAACCTCGATTCCTTCCTTGGCCAATTCGGCAATAACATCACGCGATGTCATTTTAAATTTTTCGGCAAGATCTTTTACTTTGATAACTTTTTTCTTGGTGTTTGATGTAGGCATAATAACCTCCTAAGGCTAAGATGAATGGGGTTAGACGAGATTAATTGCTCGCGATTTCATCCATCTCATCAAGCGCGTCAAGAACGGCATCGATTTCGTCATCCTCAAGGGCTTCAATGGCTTCAATATCTGCAATTTCGGCTTCGCGAAGTTGTTCCACAGAGAGGAAACCACCCGCGACTAATTTTTCAGCAACAACATTGGTAACTCCCAATTCGTTAGCAAGAGATGTTACCGCTTTCGCTTGTTTAACTTCAAAAGAGTCGTTCGATTCTTCTTCGGTTGCGGCAACAATAATGTTGATTTGACGCCCGACAAGACGTTGCGCCAATTTAAGGTTAGCAGCACGACGACCATACGCTTTGCGTGACTCATCTTCTGTGAGCACTGCATTAATCGACTCCCCATCTTCAGCGAAGTCTGCAGAAATCACATCCGCAGGTTTTAACGCCTCTTTGGCCACTTGAAGAATATCGGGAACCCATTGAACAATGTCAATACGTTCTGCAGAATCGCCACCGAACTCGCCAGTCACATTCTTGACACGCATCCCACGCATACCGACACAAGCCCCCACAGGATCAACATTGGGGTTATCAGAGTAAACCGCCATTTTGGTACGGTTACCGGCATCGCGTGCAATCGCTTTAATTTCAACAATACCATCGCGAATTTCAGCCACTTCACGTTTGAAAAGTGCTTCAATAAACTCTGGGGCACTACGAGAAAGAATCAAGCTAGGGCCAGAACCGACGCTATCAACGGTAAGCAACAATGCGTTAATGGTGTCTCCATTAATAAATTGTTCACCACGAATACGCTCTTTTCCAGGAATTACACCTTCCACTTTGCCAAGATCGACCACAAGACCGCCCGCTTCAAAGCGTTTCACGGTTCCTGTTAAAATCTCGCCCACGTGAGATTGGAATTCTTCGCGAACGGTATCTTTTTCTGCACGACGAAGTTGTTGTAAAATGGCTTGACGCGCATTTTGAGCAGCAATACGACCGAAATCACGAGGTGTAACCTCCCATTTAATACGTTCGCCAATTTGCACATCAGGATAAACAGCTTGTGCTTTCGCTAAAAGAATTTCATCGTTTCCAGGCACTTTATCGACCACTTCAAGGGTGGCCCATGCTTTAATTTCGCCTGTTGCAGCATTGATTTTCACTTCGAGTTCGCTTGCAGGATGGATACTTTTACGACCTGCTGAAAGCAAAGCTTTTTCAATTGAATCGATAATTGATTCACGGCTAATACCGCGCTCTTGCTCTAACGTCATCAAATAGGTTAAGAGTTCACTTTTCATCATTGACTCCTTTGAGGTTTGGGTTTTTAATATATGAATTGGAATTAATTATATGTTCAAATAACTATA
>CAZIVM010000085.1:972-10603 GCA_964542845.1 uncultured Victivallales bacterium | reverse complement strand
AAAGAAACCCAAATTAAATACCGTTGTGATTCCTGAACATAAGATATTCCATTTATAGAATGATTTTTTTCTATATTACGTCCAATAAAACCTGTTCGCAACAAATGATTATCATTGAGTTCTGGATAATCGCTTGAGAGAACTGTTCGTACAATAATACGACTTCCAGTGTAATTAAAAACTAAAAATTCTGAGTCTGTAGAACGTTGAAGTAAAGATAACTGCGGAAGATGCTTTAAGTTTGGCGCCCATGATTTAAACATTATATCGAGTTCACGTTTAGGGGATAACTCAAAAATGAGTGTTGCTAATGGTTTTTTATATGTATCAACACTATAAAAAGGGGCGATCATATAGATACTATCATTTTCTGATTGATAGAAAGAAAGGGGTGTAATCACCGATTGTTCGGTCTCTAATGCTGTACGAATATAAGGTTGAAGACAGTTTGGGAGATTATAACCGTTTTTTTCAGAAGGATGTAAAATGCAGTGTCCTTCGGAATCCGTGAGGTAAGCCACTGTGAGCGCGCTTCGCGTTTTTAAGGATTCCAAATAACGAAGAAATTGATATTCTAAGTGCGTTTCATGGATCCCTGCAACAATACGTTCGATTGCACTTGAAACAAAATAACTCTCCCGCATCCGCTCTAAGGGATAGTAACTCAATTGATGCCATAAATGCAATTCTGTCGCTTTCATTTCAGCTACAGATTGTAAATGTCCTTGAATATTAAGTTCGGAGCGATGTCGATGCCAGTTACAAACAAAGAATGTAACGACCGCAATCCCAATAGCAAGAACTAAAAAAACGATAATTGTTTTTTTAACCTTACGATTGAGACGCATGGGAGGCGTGAAATGCATGCCGGTGATTATTTTTCGTTTGCAAACTCTGCTTCATCTTGAAGGAGCATACGAAGTTTTAATAAGGCTTGGTTTTGAATTTGACGGACACGTTCACGGGTTCTACCGATTTCCTGACTCACTTCTTCAAGGGTGAGCGGTGGACGTGTTCCATCAATACCAAAACGCATCTTTAAGATTTGTTTTTCACGATCGTCTAATTGCTCTAACAACTCACGCAAGCGGTCTACAGATTCTACATCCCCGAGAATACGATCAGGCGTTTGCGCGCCACGGTCGGGAATAATATCTTGAAATTCGCCATCTTCACCTTGTTGAATAGGATCGTGCAATGAAAATGTACGGAGATCTGCCAAACGTAAACCTGCAACTGTGCGTTCTGAAAATTCGAGGTTTTCTGCAATTTCCGCATCTGTGGGGTCGCGACCTAATTCTTCGGCGAGTTTGCTTTTGACTGATTTAATTTTATTGATTTTTCCAGCAGATTGAACAGGGATACGAATGGTACGGCTTTGATTGGCTAAAGCACGACGCATCGATTGTTTAATCCACCATGCGGCATAGGATGAAAATTTTGCACCTTTCGTTGGATCAAATTTTTCAACAGCGCGCATCAAACCAATGTTTCCTTCTGAAATTAAGTCCAATAAAGGTAGTCCTAAAGATTTGAAGTCATGAGCAATTTTAACAACCAAACGTAAGTTTGCCAAAATTAAGGTATTACGTGCTGACTCATAATCGGTACCACGTCCACCATGAATTTGTTCGGCTAAATCGACCTCCTCTTCTTTGGAAACCAAAGAGATTTGACCAATGTCGGCCATATAAACTTTCATGGTGTCGTTTTTATTCGAATTGACCATTTGT
Source organism: uncultured Victivallales bacterium (assembly GCA_964542845.1). Classification (GTDB taxonomy): domain Bacteria; phylum Verrucomicrobiota; class Lentisphaeria; order Victivallales; family CAZIVM01; genus CAZIVM01. The sequence continues at coordinate 8,870 of CAZIVM010000085.1, read as the reverse complement.
TGAATGGCATCAATTTCTTTTTTATTTTTCTTGGACAACCCTAATTCTTTAAGAATGGGGGTCAAGTCAATGTTATCTAAATCGACATCATCGACGGCAGGAAGTTTTGTAAAATCTGGTTCTTCATCTTCTGAAGGGATTGGCTCATCCGCAAGCATTTTAGCTAATTTTTTAGGATTAACAGGCTTATCAAGTTCATGAATATTACGCAAGTCATTAAAGGGATCCACGTTTTCAAAAGGGAGCGCCTTTTTAGGTTTCACGTCTTCGAGGGTAGCTTTAGTTTTTTCTGTTGATTTTTTGGGAAGTAAATCTTTAACAGCGCTCATTTTTGAAGAAACTTTAGTCAATACATCTTTTTTATCAGCAGATGTAGAATGGAGTTGTTCTGTTTTTTGATTTGCAACAACAGGCGCAGGTTTAACAGGAAGGGCTACTTTTTTAGATGGGAGCTTTACTTCTGCGTGTTCTTTGGGTTCAACTTTTGAAGATTTTACCCCTTTCTTAGCTACCGTTTTTGAAGCTGGAGTCACTTTTGTTTCTACTTCTACTTTTTTAGGCATTGACTTTGCAGTTTTAGGCTCAGCTTTTTTTTCTAATTTTGTAGGTTTCTCAATAACTTTTTTTGCAACCTCTACTTTTTTAGAAGCTGGGGTTGACGTTTTCTTTGCAACCACTTTCGCTTTGACAGGTTCTGGTTTAGACGCAGTTGCCTTTTTAACAGGGGTTGTTTTTTTAGGTTCTGCTTTCGCAGATGCCGTTTTTTGAGCTTTGACTGAGTTTTTTTGAGCCATAAAATTCTCCTAGAATGAATATTGATTTAGCTAAATTTATCACTTCACATTATATATATTGGCACTTTAATAAAAAATTTTAGGCGCAAATGTAAAAAAAATGAATATTTCTTTATCGAAAAAGAAAACCGAGGGTGCTATAAGCCGGATTCTGTGGTTCTTGCGAACTGGCAATCATCTGTCTATTGGCGACCAATACCCGAGATTCGAACACCGCGAGCAGCGATTCACCTCCTATTTGGTCTTGCTCCGAGAGGGGTTTACCTTGACATTGCGGTTTACACACGCAACCGGTGGGCTCTTACCCCACCTTTTCACCCTTACCTTCCGAAAAAGGCGGTTTGTTTCTGTGGCACTTTCCATCCTATGCATTTGCTACATAGCCTCCCACGTGAATGGGACTCCCCGCTCTGTGGAGTCCGGACTTTCCTCTCTTTATTCAAGAGCGACTGCCCGCACCCTCGGCTCTATAATATACAACTATATTTAAGAAAAACAAGCGAAGTCGTTATTTTATAAGCAGATTATTCGTAACGGAGTGCTTCGATAGGATCAAGACGTGAAGCTTTCCATGCGGGATAAAATCCAAAAAGCACCCCTACAATCACTGAAACCACTACAGATGCGACAATACTTACAGGTGAAGATTCAATCGGCCAACCGAGAAAATAGTTAATCAACTCCGATCCCCCTACCCCTAAGCCAATCCCAATAATTCCACCAATGGTACATAACACAATTGATTCAATCAAGAATTGACACAATATATCTTTACCTCGTGCGCCAATCGCCATACGTAACCCAATTTCACGCGTACGCTCCGTAACCGAAACCAACATAATATTCATAATGCCTACACCGCCAACAATAAGCGAAATCATGGCAACGCATAACAATAAATTCGTCATGGTTTTGGATGTATTTTTTAAGCTTTCGGTCATTTCGCCAAAAGTACGAATATCAAAATCATCAGGAATTCCGGGCGCTAAACGGTGTCGATCGCGCAAGAGTTTGCGAATTTCTTCTTGCGCTAATGGAATTTCTTCTGTAGACTTAGCGGTAACCATAATCATGTTTAATGAAGTCGAACGTGCGCCAAAAAGCGTATCATCAGAAGTGGATGCAGCAGGATAAAAATCGGGACCTGTTGACGGATATAAATCACTGGTTGAAGTTGTCGTGGTGGTGGTCGTCGTGGAGGTTACCCCTGTACGATTTCCTGAAATACGAAAACGAAGCGTTGTCCAGGGAACCAATACAATGTCATCTTGATCATGACCAAACATATTCGCCCCTTTCGCTTTAAGAACGCCTAAGACTTTAACCGTTAAACTTCGAATACGAATTTCTTGTCCAACAGGATCTACATCCTTGAACACTTCTTGTGCAATCGTTTTTCCAATCACACAAACCTGTGCTGCATTGGCTACATCTTCTTCCGTAAACATCTGTCCAGCATGAAATTCATTCCAATTTTTCGCAGTTAAATAAGAAGGACCAGTTCCTTGAACTTGATTCGGAGACCAGTTTTGATCGCGCCAAACAATTTGACCGCCTCCCCAAACAATCGGAGCGGCTGCCAATACATGCGAACATTCATTTTCGATTGCTTGACAATCTTCGGGTGTCAAACTAATCTTTGTCCCTCGTCCCATACGCATTCCTCCTGTGTTGGCCGAGCCAGGAAAGACCACAAAGTTATTTGCCCCCATATTCTCCACAGACTTACGCAAGGCGGTGGAGGATCCGTTTCCAATTTCCATCATCGTAATCACGGAAGCAATCCCAATCACAATCCCTAAAGTTGTAAGCAAAGCACGTGTAGGGGAACTCAAGATTGCACGAAATGCAGAGTGTAAAATATCCCAATTAAACATGAGCGCCACCTTTAAATATCCCATCCACAACGAGTCCATCATGAATATGAATCACGCGATCCATGTGATGGGCAATATCAGGATCATGGGTCACGACAATAATTGTTATCCCCTCTTCTTTGTTCAATCGCTTAAACATTTCTAAAACATCTTGTCCTGTTTTAGAGTCGAGATTTCCTGTCGGTTCATCAGCAAAAATAATGGGTGGACGGTTAATCAAAGCGCGTGCAATCGCTACGCGTTGTTGTTGCCCCCCTGAAAGTTGTGAGGAAAAATGGTCGATACGATCCCCTAACCCCACTTGTTTCAAGAGTGCAATAGCGCGTTCTTTGCGTTCTTTGAGTGGGACTTTGGGGTGCGCATAAGCTAAAGGGAGCATTACATTTTCTAAGGCACTTGTTCGACGCAACAAATTGAAGTTTTGAAAAACAAAACCTATTTTTTGATTGCGTATTTCGGCACGTTGATCGGAAGATAGGCCCGATATTTCACGGTCTTCAAAAAAATATTCTCCACTGGATGGGCGATCTAAACATCCCAAAATATTCATCAACGTACTTTTCCCGCCCCCAGATGCCCCCATAAGAGAGACATACTCTCCTTGTTTAATATCAAGGGTAATGCCCTTCAAGACAGGAACATCGAAGTCGGCAAGATGATATGTTTTAGTAATATCTTTGAGTCGGATTAAGGACATATTATTCTCCTTAGCGACGTTTTTGACGACGTTTAACTTGAGGCATAAATGGATTATTTACACCATCTTTTTTCTCGGTTGTTTGGGTGACCATTTCCATTCCATAAATGGGCTCATCATCCAGTGTTAAACCCGATTTAACCTCGGTATAGATTCCATCAGATAAACCTGTAAGAATACGTTTAGGCGTCAATTTATCTTTTTCATACATCCATACAATCGATTCGCCCTTTGCACAATCGGTATCTACAAATGATAAATATTCGGGTGAAACTAAATCTTTTTTAGGCGTCCAACGCAACGCTGCATTGGTAACAGAAATAGGCGCGTTCACTTCATCAATCACAAACTTTACATTGGCTGTTAAATAAGGTAAAAGGGTTAAATCGTTATTGTCCGTTTGGACTTCCACAGTGTACGTTACCACATTTTGAGATAAAGATGCATTTAAGCGCGTTTTTCCCACATTACCATAAAAAATAGAATCGGGAAATGCGTCGATTGTAAATTCGACAGGCATATCTTTAACAATACGCCCAATATCTGCCTCGTTGACAGAGACCCATACTTGCATTTTTCGCAAATCTTTCGCAATCAAAAATAAACTTGATGCGCTCATACTCGAAACCACTGTTTGACCAATATTGACACGTCGGTCAATCACAATTCCACGAACAGGCGATGAAATTGTACAGTAATCCACATTTTGTTGTTCGCGTTCATGAGAGGCGCGCGCCGCATCCAAGTTTGCACTTTGAAGATGAATTTCACCTTTTGCCTGCGCAATATCTGCCTCCGCTTGAATAATTTTTGAATCCATAAATTTAATATTTTCAACGGCATTCGATGCATTTGACTTCGCTTCAATAAGTGCTGCATTTGCCACAGCAACCGCAGCCACGGCCATGGTCGCATCCGTAACTGCGCTTTCATAGGCGGCAAGCCCAACTGCTTTTGCCTTAAAAAGTTGCCCTGCACGATCCGAATCATTTGACGCAAGCAATGCTTTGGCTTCTGCTTGTTCGAGATCAGCAAACGCTCTTTGAACCTGCGCGGCAGCTTGACGAGAACTATGTTTTGCTTGTTCAACTTGCGACATCACTTGGGCAAGTTGCGCTTCTGCGGATTTAAGTTTTGCCTCTGAAATTTCGATTTGAGATTTACATTGTTCAACATTTGCCTTTGTGCGTTTATACTCTGCCTGCATCAATGAGGAGTCGATCAACGCAAGAGTGGTGCCAATATCCACTTCCGAACCGTAGTCGACGGTGCGACCATTCATGTCAACGCCAAAACTCAAAACACGTCCTGATACTTGCGCCCCCACATTAATAAGCTCCTCAGGTTCTACAACCCCATTTGCCGAAATAAGCACACGCACTTTACGATCTTCTGGCGACTCCGTTAAATAAGTTACATCATTTTTTTGTGTAGACTCGTACCAAAAATACCCACCAATCCCCCCACCTGCTAGTAACACCACTAACACGATCAATAAACGCATGAAAAAGCTCCGTTTCAAGTTAACATTAATAAAAGACTCTACAAATTGAACAAACGCACTATTTGCCATTTTGTTCCCTTAAAAAGAAATTTTTATCAACTTTAAATTAAAAGAGTGGAAAAAATAAAAAACGATGCTATATTATGGGGTCATTAAAACAAAAGAGAAAGGCCCTTATTCATGAGCTTATTAGATCAACTCAATCCCGAACAAGCATCTGCTGCTGCCACCATTGATGGACCTGTCCTCGTCCTTGCAGGTGCTGGCACTGGAAAAACACGCGTTATTACTTATCGTATTGCACACATGATTAACTGTGGCGTTTCCCCAGACCAAATTCTTGGGATGACCTTTACCAATAAAGCCGCCAAAGAGATGAAAGAGCGTGTCGCGAGTTTAACAGGTGAAAGTATTGCAAAGTATGTAACGCTCGGAACCTTCCACTCGTTTTGCGCCCGACTCCTTCGTGTCCATATTCCTAAGTTAGGAGAATTTGACACGCATTATACCATTTGTGGAGAGACGGATAAAAAAGGAATTATGCGTCAAGCCGCCATTGACACCTGCGTTTTTAATGAAGAATTTCCTCTGGATAGCGTGATGTATTTGATTGGTGATGCCAAAAACACCCTCTCTCCCGAAGACTTTCTCTTAGGCGATTATCCGCGTGAACGAACTTTAGCGCGCGCCGTTTATCCCCGTTATCAACAAATTCTTGAAAACCAAAATATGGTTGATTTCGACGATTTATTATTGTTTTGTGTTAAACTTCTTGAAAACTACCCTGAAGTTTTAGAGGAGTGTCAAAACCGCTGGCGTTATCTCCTCGTTGACGAATATCAAGATACCAACAATGTTCAGTTCCGACTCCTCGAGCTTCTCACAGGCGAACGCAAAAACCTTTGCGTCGTTGGAGATGATGACCAAAGTATTTATGGTTGGCGTGGGGCACAAATTAAAAATATTCTCAACTTCCCCGATATGTTCCCTGGAACAAAAGTGGTACGTCTTGAACAAAACTATCGTTGCGCAGGCAATATCTTGAACGCCGCTAACGCTGTTATTGCACACAATCAAGGCCGTTATGGGAAAAAGTTATGGACCGAAGATGATAGTGGCGCACGACTCCAAGTGATTAAAGCCGAGTCCAACGATAATGAATCGTGGTTTTTAGCCCAGATGTGTTGGGAAGCCAAAACTCGCGGGTATAATTGGACGGATATGGCAATTTTATATCGATCCAACCATCTCTCACGCACCATTGAGGATGCGATGCGCAATAACCAAGTCCCTTATCGCGTGATCGGATCAAAGTCATTCTTCCAACGTAAAGAGATTTTAGATGCGGCCGCTTATCTTCGTTTGTGCGTCAACCCACGCGACGATCAATCCCTTCTTCGTATTCTTGGCACCCCTCCCCGCGGACTCGGCGATAAAGCAATCTCTCACTTAAAACTGCTGAAGCAACAAACCAAGAAAACATTTATTGAAATCTTAGGTATGCCTGAATTTACAAAAGCGGTAGGCGCAAAAGGAGGCACAGCGGCAGAAGCTTTACATGATTGTTTAATCAAGTATCGTGCAATTTTCCAAAAACTAGATCACAATATAGGGGAAACCGTTAAATTGTTTTTGACCGAAGTGGATTACATGGATGCGATGTTGCGAATTTATAAAAAGTTCGACGAAGCACAAGCGCGTCGTGAAAACGTGGAGGAGTTAATTACCGCAATCTATCGTTACGAAGACTATATTAAAAAGAAAAATCTTGAAGACGAAGTCCCATCATTAGAAGGTTTCTTGGAGTCTTATACCCTTTTAGATGATAATCAAGAAGAGGAAGATGAAGAGGTTCAAGATGCGGTTCAACTCATGACGATTCATGCTGCGAAAGGTCTCGAATTTCCAATCGTCTTTATCGTCGGAGCAGAACAAGGCATTTTCCCTCACGAACGTTCGATTAATGAAGGCAGTAAGGAAGAGGAGCGACGTCTCTTTTATGTAGCAGTCACCCGTGCAAAGCAACGTCTTTTCATTAGTCATGCCATGATTCGTCAGCGTTACGGCGAGATTATACGCCAAACCCCATCAGAATTTCTCAAAGCCATTCCCTTGGAACATGTGGTCTTTACCAACACCATGCAAGCGCGTTGGAACGATGATGAAATCGCCCCATGGTAAAATAAGTTAAAGCGTTTTAATATTATTTAAATATCTCGATAGGTCATCATTTATCATAGATTCTAACTCTTCTCTATCATAGAGTTTCATCCAGTTGGGGCAACTATCTTGCATTAAAGTATCCCAGTCCCATCGACCTTGCCTTGCTGCCCAAATCATATATTGATAATAGCGAGGTGTTCGATACATTAAGTAAAACCGACTATTTATACCCATAAATTCAATTTTGAGTTTTTTATCCGGAAATAGATACGTTATATTTTCGATATGATTCAGAACCCTATATTGTACCATCATATCTTTCATTATAATGGTAAATGTTGTATTGGGATGGAAATTTCCAAAACCTCCAAGACTAAAATGTTGAAAATCTGAAAATTCCATCGGCATAATTATCGCATCAGTAACGTAACCCGAAAGATGGGCAAGACGTGGAATTTCTAACACACATTTTGAATCACCCGTAGGATAAAAAACATACCCATAAAGAGAATCTAAATTATAGGAATACTCTGGATCAGTATCTGGAAAAGCGAGAGGTTGAAGTTTCTCGTAAGGATATTCTTGGTTACAAATATAGAGCGAGATCCCTCCATGCCACAACGAATAATGGTTGATCATGTATAACCCTAAAAATACCCCTGATACGATTCCTAAACATTTAAAAATTAAAAGGATTCTTTTTAATTTTACCCATGAAACGATGAGGGCAATTATAATCAAAACTAAAAAAGCAAGAAAAATGTATTGTTCTTGGGGTTTATTCATAAAATAAAACTCCTGTTGAATTTGCCCAGTCCAATACGTACATCCTAAATAAATCCATGAAATCATCAAGAAAAGGG
>CAZIVM010000085.1:0-962 GCA_964542845.1 uncultured Victivallales bacterium | reverse complement strand
ACGATAATCCATGCCCATAATGTCGAACTCCATGGCAAGAAAAATTCATAAGGTAGTTCGATATTAAAGCCTGTTAGTTCTGAAAAATTCGATGCCACATTAAAGAAAATAGAGATAACAGACAAAAAAGTAATCATCAATAAGTAAATCATTTTCACCCCTTTTTTGATTAGATTCATCGTGCGCTATATTTTAATATAACATACGATGAAATAAAAATCAAACTTATATTAAAAAAATTGCGCTTTTTATTTCGCCTTAGCATCACGCCAGTCTAAAATAATTAAATAAAGCGATGGAATCACAAATAAAACCAAAATCGTTGAAGCATAGAATCGTTCACCACAATAAACTCTTAATTGTTCGGATTAATTTTTTGGGTTAATTTCGAAATTACATCCATAAAAACATCTAAATCCTCCTCTGGAATATCCTTCATTGCATCATACATCAATTGCGTATAAGCTGCACCATGAAGTTTACGAATCGATTCGCCATACTCTGTTAACTTCACTTGAACGAGTCGGCGATCCTTTCCGCTTTGAACGCGCACCACAACGTCATCTTTGACTAAGGAGTCTATAATCTGAGATACCGCACTCGGCGTAATTCGTAAAATCGACGCGATATCTTTCATCATGACCCCCTTCCCTTTCGAGGGCATAACTACACTCATAACTCTTATTTTCGCTAAGGTAATACGCTTTAAAAGTTTGGGATCCATCACAACACATTGATGTCGAAGTATATCGGTCGCAAGAAAAATGGATTCCCAAATTCTTTCTGCACTATTTTTTGAACGTTTCATATATTTTCCCTTATGATAAAAGTTAAGTTCCTTAACTAATTAACGCAAAAAAAATGATTATGTTGCATCATTCATGAAAAAATTTTTATATTTTTTAGTATGCGAACTGTTTTGAAGGAATAATCTCAGGAGGATTCTTTTCAAATTCCATTTT
>CAZIVM010000084.1:0-10782 GCA_964542845.1 uncultured Victivallales bacterium | reverse complement strand
GAGCCTTTTGGGGAAACGCTTCGTCATCTTTTTAACTCCTCATCTAAGAAAGGTTTCTTTATTGATCCTGAAGGAAAACGACGCGGAAGAACCGAAGGGATTCATGCGTATACGATTGGACAACGCAAAGGATTAGGGGTCGCATTAGGTGTCCCTGCCTATGTATCGCGCATTGATGCCGAAACAGGCGATGTGTATTTGGCGACGGATGAAGCGCAGTTAATGTCGACTCATCTTTGGGCAAAATCTGTGACTTGGCAAAGTAGTGAATCCCCCGTATTTCCACTCAAGTGTCAGGCGCAAGTTCGCTATCGTTCGCGCCCCATTGAGGTAACGGTTTATGAAGTCGATGATGGCATTCGCGTCGACTTTGATACGCCGCAACGTGCGATCACGCCGGGGCAAGGTGTTGTTTTTTATGATGGACAACGTCTTTTAGGCGGCGGTTGGATTTCTTAAGTATTTTCTTTTTTGCATTATAATATTTAAGAAACTTAACCTTTATCCAATTTTTTTCGTTTTTTGAACGTTTAAAGAAAAAATAGTCCAAAATTTGAAAAAAAAGCTCTTTTTCTTCTCTTTAAGATATAAAAAAATTTGTTTTTTGAGATGTTAGAGAGTATATTATATATGTTAAAAATTAGAGTTCTCAAGATAAAACATTAATGTAAAGGAAAATTATGTTGAAAAGTCAGTGTAAATGCCTATGGATGGTGGGACTTCTCGTGGTAGGTGTTGCGGCTTGTATTCCGCCTCCTCCTAAAAATATTGCACCGATTATATCGGGTCAGGATTTCGAAAAAAATAAGGACAAGCATCGTGCGCTCCCTGAAAATTCAGAACCGTTAAGTTTGAATTACTGCGTACAGTTGGGCTTGCAAAATAACCCCGACTTCTTATCCAAAGCTGCCGCAGTTTCAGCGGCTTGGGCGCGCTACTATCAATCGCTTTCAGGATATTTGCCTAATTTAACGATGAATGCGGCTTATAATGGAACCGCCACACATTTGAACGGCTATGAAGGGACATCCACCTTAAATGCAAGTAGTGTTGGATTAAGTGGTCAATACCTCATTTTCAATGGTTTAGTTCGTGAAATGAATATGTTGTCTGCGGAAGCTGCAGGACGTCAAGCTGAGCACTTGAACGTGGATGCACGTCGTATCTTGATTCGTACTATTGGGACAACCTATACGCAAATTCAGCTTTATCGCGAAGAGGTTGCTATTCAAAAACAAAACGTCGATTTGAACTTGCGCTTGATTGAACAAGCAGTGAAACAGTATGAGGCAGGAACGGCATCTTTGGCCGACGTCCTTTTCTGGAAAGTTAAATATAACGATTCTCAAATTGCATTGATTCAAGCCCGTTTTAATGAACGTATCACCCGTTACGTTTTAGCCGCATTGATGGGTTTAACTGATGCTGAAGTGCCCATGATTGAGTATAGTGCCGAAGAAAAAGCGCAAATGCTCGCCGATGAGCATGGTCAATCTACCAGTAATTACCCAGATGATCGCACTTTCCCACGTATTAAAGAGATGCATTCTTATGTGCTTGCCGATGTGAATGTCTATTTAGATGCTGCATTAAAAAATCGCCCAGACCTTAAAGCGTATCGTGAAGCCTTAAAACAATCCGAATATAATCTTGTCGCACAATATGGTGGATTTATGCCCACGATTTATGCCGTTTCGAGCTTAGGGGCAAATGCCAACTATAAAACTGGTGGGATTGACAATGCCAATACACGTAGTGTCGGTTGGGGCGCAAATGCGACTTGGAATATCTTTGAAGGTTTCAATACATGGAACCGTGTTCGTGAAGCCCAAGCAACGCTTGAAATTTCACAATATACAGTTGCGCAATCCTGGATTACAGTTGTTTCTGAAGTGCGTCAAGCCCATGCAAACTACATTCGTTTTGCCGAGGCGCTTGCAATTGCACAACAACGTTTAGAATCTGCAACAAAATCTTATGATCTTGTTTATGAACAGTATTTGGCAGGAACCATTGAGGTTGTTCGTGTAAACGAATCTCTTCTCGACCGAATTACGGCTGAAATTGATGTGGCGCGTTACATGATTAATGCATTTAGCGCACAAATTACACTCGAAGCCGCTGCTGCTTACAATATCTAATCTTTTAATCTAATCTATCCATTAGGAGTAATATATGACTTCTTCATCTGTTCGTGTCCGCTTTGCACCTTCCCCAACAGGGCATGTGCATATCGGAAATATCCGTGCCGCAATTTTCAACTGGTTATATGCGCGTCATGTGGGCGGCAAGTTCATTCTTCGTGTTGAGGATACGGACTTGGAACGTTCGACTCAAGCCGCGATTGATACCTTGCTTGAAGCAATGAATTGGTTGGGATTAAGTTATGATGAAGAGATTATGTATCAAACTTCTCAAGCTTCTAAACATGCGGATGCCGCTCAACAACTCATCAACGCTGGTGATGCTTATTATGGTGTGCCTGCTGCAGAAGGTGAGGGGGCGCCACTCTATTTTCGTATTCCATGGGATGTGAATCGTTTCCCTTGTGTTAAAGCCGTGGGCGAAGTTTCGCTTGACTTGCATCCCGAGACCCCTTTTGTCTTAGACTATTCAGGCGTTGCGTATGCACAGATGAGCCGAAAAGGCAAACCCATGGAAGAGAAAGCAACTTTGGCTGGTTTTCATGATTTGAAACTTTTTGATGCAAATGGAACCTTACTTTTCGATATTAATGGAAAATGGGATGCATTGAAAGCAGGCGAAACGTTTACGGTTGAAGGTGCGACACGTGCTGTGTTTACACGTCATGAAGTTTTTTATAATGATCTTGTGAAAGGCCTTTTGGCTAAACCGCTCGATACGATTCGCGACTTTGTTATTGTCCGTAGTAATGGGTCACCCGTGTTTCATATTGCAAACGTTGTTGACGATGTGACGCAAAATATCACGCATATTATCCGGGGTGATGATCACGTTGAAAATACTTACCGACACCTTTTCCTTTTTTACACCTTGGGCGCTGTTCCTCCTGATTATGCGCATTTACCGATGATTGTGAATCATGAAAATAAACCTTATTCAAAACGTGATGGAGATGCTTTTGTGGGCGATTTCCGCACAAAAGGATACTTGGCAGATGCGTTGTTCAACTATTTGGCGTTATTAGGATGGACTCCTGAGGATGGTCGTGAAATTATGACACGCGATGAGCTTGTATCTGCGTTTACTTTGGATCGCTGTACCAGTTCGCCTGCGAAATTGGATATTGTCAAACTCCAAAATATGAATGGTCAGTATTTAGCCCAGTTCACACCAGAAGCATTCAGTGCTTTCTTGTGGCCTTATGCGCAACAAGAACTTGGATTAACAGATGAAGATAAAACGTTATTTGATTGCGTGGTCCCTTTAATGCAAGGACGCGTTCGTTATGCGGCTCAAATTGGCGACTGGGCATACTTCTTTAAATCGGAGTATAAAATGGATGAGAAATCGCTTCAAAAAGCATTGAATATGCCTAATATCAAAGAGGGTGTCACTGCTTTTATTTCGCAGTTAGAATCCAAAATGACCGCTGAAAACGTAGAAACAGCGTTGCGTTCTGCTGAAAAAAGTGTCGGTCTTGATGAAGGAAAACTCAATCAACCGATTCGCCTTCTCGTTACAGGGGCGCGTGGCGGTGCTGATTTAGCACAAACGCTTGCTCTCTTTTCAAAAGAGACCCTTGAAGCGCGTATTCAAAAAAACTTAGTCTAAGGAATTCTATGTTTAGTTATCCCAAACACTTAACGCTTCGTACTTTAGGTGATGAAAAACTCACGTCCCCCACGTCTTATGTTACTGAATTTGGTTTGCCACTTGAAAAATTTGCAAACAATATGGTTGAAGTGATGCATAAAAGTAAAGGAATCGGACTTGCCGCGCCACAGGTGGGCGTCTCCTTGCGCATGTGTGTCATTGATCTTGAAGATCCGCGCGAAGAGGCTGAGTGTGATGAAGAGATTACTTTGTCACCCGTAGAAGAACTGCTTTATCCAATGATGCCTGTGGCTTTGATTAATCCTAGAATTATTGGTTATGGAGAAGAGACTAATGATTACGAAGAAGGGTGTTTGAGTTTACCCAAAACATACGGCGTTGTTTCACGTCCGACTACAATTATGTTGCAGACACAACTTATTGATGGACGAGAAATTGTCATGGAATGTAGTGGATTTTTGGCGCGTGTGATTCAACACGAACTTGACCACTTAGATGGTTTAATGTTTCCCGATCGTATGTCTGCGGAACTTCGCGCAGAAATTGAACCTAAATTAGCGCAACTTATTTCTCAAAAACAGAATCGTATTTTTAGTAAATTATTACGTAAAAAAGGATAAATTTATGGCGCCTAAAACCGAAAATCAGATCACTGTAAAATCCATCGAACCCGTTAAAATTCCTTTTATGGTTGCTATCTTAGGGGTTTGTATGGGGACACGTATTTTCCGTTTTTTGTTGGGACAATCCTTAATACGCACGGCGTTACATATCCTTTTACTGATTTTCATTTCGGGTTTTTTTATTGGTTATGCACACATGAATCCCATTGTCGACGAAATAAAAAAAATATCTCAATATATCGACACACATTATGGTGAAATTTATTTGACAGATTCTGGGATTTTTCCTTCAAAAACGCCAGATTCAATCCGTTCTCATTTTGCATTGACGTCTAATTTATGGTTCGATTATTTTGCAAATGATAGCGAATATTCAACCCTTCCGCTTGAAGCAGATAAAAAATCTAAAGTGGCTGATAAAGGAATTGTTTGGGACTCAAAAATCATTTTGTATTGGGAGCATATCGACAATGAATATAGTGTTTATCCTTTAATTGCGCCTCTTGGGTATCAAGCCACTGCAAAAGAAAAAACCTTAAACGATGTGCGAAATTGTGCTAAACTTTTTACGGCTTCACAGATCGATTCCTCCCACTATGCTCTTTATCCTCCTATTCCTAATATGCAACAAGTGAATGCTAAACTCTCGGATATTACAGGTGGGACTATGCGTATTTCCTTGCCCCAATTTGTCGATGCAGCCCTGAATCCTGCGCTATTTCTTCCTTTGATTTCGATGATTCAAACGGTTCAAATTTTTGTATTAGTCCTTTTCCTTACCCTCTTGTTTTCGGCCTCTTCATTCTTGTTTCAAGATGCTGAGGGTAAAAAGATACTCACTTTTTCACGCTTATGGATTATGACCCTATATTCGGCTGTCCCTGCGATTATTATTGCAACCATTTGGGACTTCGTCGGCTTAAAAACTTTTGGATTAGATTATTCACAAATTTTACTTTACGGAATATTGGTTTATTCGTTTGTGGTCCAGTTTAAGTTGCAACGTCAAATTTATCGCAAGCCCACGATCGATTTAGACTAATTTCCTGTAATAAGTCCGTAGATCACGGCGCAACAATTCCATGCACTATGTATGCCCACCGCGACATAGATCATCAACATGTGATTTTCAATTTTAGGAAAGGTGTTTTCATTTTTACCTTGTTGAAAGGCGTTCCAGATGGCAAAAGATGCAATTGTTGCACATACGATGTGTAAACTCGTGCACCCAAACCATCGAAATATCATCAGTGGAATATATTCAGATTCGGGTAAATCTGAAAGATACACTGTGCCGTAAATGATATTTTCAATCACACCAAAGAGGAGTCCACTGAAACCTCCGAGAAAAAGAATATGTAATTTCGATTGAATCAATGAGGGGAACTTTTTAAGTAAAATAAGGTTTGCAAACTGCTTCGCCATCTCTTCAATAGCAGGACCAAAGATAATAATCCCAAGAATACCTTCTATATTAAACCCTATAAATGCTGATAAAAATACCGAGAGTACTGCAATAATTCCTGAAGCGAAAAGAAGTGCAATATAGATTAAGAAACGTGAATAAGTGTATTTCTCTTGGTTGATTTTGAGTTCATCTAAAAATGTATTTTTAAGACTCATCTCATGGATAAATGGTTCATTTGCAATGTGATCTTCAATGGAAAGGTGAGGGGAATCTGATTCCAGTTGAAATTGAGGTTCAGCGAGCACATCATCGCATTTTATATTTTCAAGTTCATGAAATTGTGGTTCGTCGTAAACAGAATTAGAGCGTTTCATCAGTTTTCAATTTTTTAAGTGCAGTTCCATACGCAATCATGAATGTCGCGCCAGGCTGAGGAGTTCCTTCCCCATATGTCACAGGGAGTCCTTCATAGCGGAGATTAACAATTAAGTTGCAACCTTGGGCTTTTGCAGCTTTCTTCATACGAACAATTGCTTCGCGACGCGTGCGAAGAACTTGACGTGAAAGTGTCCCAATTTCGCCCCCGAAAATATTGCGTAAGGAGGTGATGACTTCTTTGAGTTTATCTGAAGCTATAGCGACTTCCCCATATACTAAATTAGCATCCCCATAACCTTTAGGAATGGTTTTTGTGTTGAGAACAACAATATCTTCAAGTGCTTTTTCATCGGCTTCAAGCTGACGAAGGTGGCGTCTTTCAGTTCCACGTCCAATCAAACAAAAAATGATAATGAACGTGGTAATTACAATAAGTTCCATAATATGCTCTTTGTTAGAATTTACTCAACGACAACCGCTGTTCCGTAAGCATAAAGTTCTGCTGCGCCTGTTGTAACAGCCGTCGTTGCAAAACGAACATTAACAATTGCATTTGCCCCAAGTTCTTTGGCTTGCTCCATCATACGCGCTACGGCTTCACGACGCGCTTCAGTTAATAATTCTGTATAACTTTTGAGTTCGCCCCCGACTATGTTCTTAAATCCAGCCATAATATCTTTTCCGACATGTTTGGCACGAACTGTATTGCCTTGAACAAGCCCTTTGATCTCTTTAATTTCTTTTCCCGGAATGGTTTCTGTGTTGACAAGAATCATAATCTACTCCTTGATGGTGATTTTTATAATGATTGATTTTGAAAACTGCGTAAAAGTTTGATCTCATCCGCCCAACGTGTATCGTCTGGGGTTTCAAGAATCAATGGCATGTTATTGAAACGATCATCGTTCATAATATATTTAAATGGGGTTAAACCCAACGTCCCTTCTCCAATGGGGGCATGACGATCCACGCGAGAATATTGTGCTTTCATGTCATCATTGATGTGCATCGCGCATAAATAATCAAATCCGACCACACGATTGAATTCTGCAAATGTTTCATCGCAACCTTCAACCGTGGCTAAATCGTAACCCGCGCTGAACGTATGACATGTATCGATACAAACTCCAACGCGGTTTTGATGTTTCACATGTTCAATAATGGTGGCAATATGTTCAAATCGCCAACCCAGATTTGTCCCTTGACCTGCCGTGTTTTCGATTACAAAGCGAATCCCCTCGGTCTCTTCAATCGCACGATTCAGTTGTGTTGCGATTTGTTTAAGACAGGCATCTTCTTCAATGAGTTTAAGGGTGCTACCTGGATGAAAATTTAAGAATTTTAATCCGAGGAGCTCACAACGTTTCGCCTCTTCTACAAATGAGTGGAATGATTGCTCTACTTTTTCAGGATCAGGATTTCCTAAGTTAATGAGATAACTATCATGGGGTAAAATCGCCTCAGGAACAAATCCATACTTTGCACAATTCGCCTTAAAGAGTTCAATTTCTTGTTCGGTTAAAGGCTTCGCGGTCCATTGTTTCTGATTTTTGGTAAAGAGGGCAAACGCATTGGCACCGATGAGGTGCGCGTTGATTGGGGCGTTAAACACCCCACCTGCTGCACTAACATGGGCGCCTATGTACTTCATTTTTGAGCCAAGTATTCGTTAATAGCTCCGGCTGCACGACGTCCTTCACCCATGGCAAGAATCACTGTTGCTGCCCCGAGAACGATGTCCCCCCCTGCATAAATGCCAGGGATTGAGGTGGATTGCTTAATGTCAGTGACAATGCGACCCCATTTATCGACTTCGAGGGCAGGGGTTGTTTGACTAATCAAGGGATTTGAGCCGTTTCCAATCGCAATGATTGCGGTGTCGACTTCCATTTCAAACTCACTATCTTTGATTGCAACTGGGCGTGGACGTCCAGATGCATCAGGTTCACCCAATTCGTAACGCATACAGGTCATTGATTTAACACGACCGTTTTCGTCGCCCGTAAATTTGAGTGGATTCACCAACGTGTGGAACTGGACCCCTTCTTCTTTCGCATGTCCAATCTCTTCAATACGCGCAGGCATCTCAGCCTCTGTACGACGATAAACCAAATGAACCTCTTCAGCTCCTAAGCGTAACGCTGAACGTGCGGCATCCATGGCGACATTGCCACCGCCGATGACCGCAACACGTTTAGAGTACATAATGGGTGTATACGCATTTTCACGATCGAACGCTTTCATTAAGTTCGCGCGTGTTAAATATTCATTTGCGGCAAAGATCCCAACGAGGTTTTCGCCTTCGGTTTCCATAAACTTGGGAAGTCCTGCGCCTGTTCCTACGAAAATAGCGTCAAAACCATCTTTGGTCATTAAATCTGTAAGTTTGCGTGTACGCCCTACAACGAAGTCGGTACAAATTTCAACGCCCATTTTTTCGAGGGTGGAAACTTCTTGTTCGACAATAGACTTCGGGAGTCGGAATTCAGGAATTCCGTAGGTCATTACGCCACCTGTTTTGTGAAACGCTTCAAAAACGGTCACTTCGTGTCCTGCTCGGCGACAATCTCCTGCCACAACAAGACCCGCAGGTCCTGATCCGACAATCGCCACTTTTTTACCCGTTGCAGGTGCAACAGATGGCGGTGTAATTTTTCCACTTTCGCGCTCTAAATCCGCCACGAAACGTTCAAGGCGTCCAATCGCAACCCCTTTGTCAACATCTTTTAAGATTTTACCCACGGTGCAATCTTGTTGACACTGCGTTTCTTGTGGACAAACACGACCACAGACCGCAGGAAGTAAACTGCTTTGTTTGATAATCGCAATTGCAGCATCAAAATCACCCTCTGCAATTTTACCAATAAACAACGGAATATCAATAGAAACCGGGCATCCGCGCACACAAGGAGGGTTTGCACATTGCAAACAACGCATCGCTTCAAGTTGTGCTTGCGCTTTGGTATAGCCATAGGTGACCTCTTTCACATTATGACGGCGCACTTCAGGATCTTGTTCTGGCATAATTTGTGCAGGAATGGCCATACGGTCTTTCACTGTTAATTTGCCTTTAGCGATGTATTCTTTAAGTAATGTTTCAGCTTGTGAATTGAGTTCTTCAATAGTCAAATGATGGCTCATGCGTTGATCTCCTTTGTCGACTGTTCCGCTTCTTTGGCTTCAACCATTTTGTCTAAATTACATGCATGGGGTTCGCGTTCGATGTTTTTATAGGCCGATAAACGACTCATTAAATTTTCAAAATCGACAAGATGTGCATCAAACTCAGGGCCATCTACACATACAAATTTTGTTTTTCCGCCAACAGTCACTCGGCAACCTCCGCACATTCCCGTGCCATCAACCATGATACTGTTTAATGATGACATCGTGTGAACGCCAAATGGACGTGTGGTCTCAGCACAGAATTTCATCATAATGGGAGGGCCAATAACAATCGCGAAATCAGGTTTAGGTTCAGTTTCACAAATGCGTTTGAGCGGGACTGTAACCAATGCTTTTTCGCCTACAGAACCATCATCTGTACAGATAATGACTTCGTCGGCAATTGCGCGCATCTCATTTTCCATAATCAACAAGTCTTTGTTACGAGCTCCCATGATAACCGTAATTTTGTTGCCCACTTTTTTAAGACCTTCTACAATTGGATATAAAGGTGCAACACCAATTCCTCCACCGACACAGACACAGTGTCCGAAATTTTCGATGTGTGTTGGTGCGCCTAAGGGGCCTACTAAATGGGCAATTGCATCTCCCTCATTAAGTTGGGCTAATTTTTGAGTGGTGCGTCCAACAATTTGGAAGACAATCGTAATGGTGCCTTCTTCGTTCGATGCGTTGGCAATTGTTAATGGAATGCGTTCTCCGAAGTTTCCGTCGACAGCAAGAATAATGAATTGACCGGGTAAGCGTTCTTCCGCAATGAGTGGCGCTTTGATTTTCATCTGACACACTTGTTCAGATAACATTTTTTTCTCGATAATAATATGTTTCATTAAAGCTCTCCGTTATGATGAAATATATTTAAACTAAATTTACAAAAATTATAAATACAAACTTTATAATATACTCTTTTTTTGTAAATTTTCAAGTATGAAAAATAAAAATTACGAATTTTCAGTGCGATTCGCTTTCCAAATTCCAATTGTGAGCCACAACGCACAAATGCTTAAAGTGTACACCATAAGTGTTGAAATTGAAGGGAATGGAATATCCCAAGTATACATAATAACATCAGACCTTGTTGGATTCTCAATTTCTGAGATGCTGTTAATAATCCAAAAGTAACCTAAATTGGGAATGAAGGCTGAAAGTAGCGTCTTAAAAAATGTAGGCAATATAGAATTAAGAAAGGGGAGGGCAATCATCAAAATTGTAAACAAAATGGTGAGCGGTAAAAGCAACGCACTGCGCGCAAAAACAGCGAGTGTACTAATACACGTTGCAAAAATTGGAATCAAAAATAATATGCCAATAATTGCAACAAGTGAACGTGTGTCTAAAAGTAATATCTCTAAAAATTCACTATTATTATACGGGAATTGCGTGATTATTATAAATGAAAGCGTTAATGCAATGGGTAAAAAGAGGGTC
>CAZIVM010000083.1:0-10882 GCA_964542845.1 uncultured Victivallales bacterium | reverse complement strand
ATAAAAATAGGATTTTTGGGTTCAGGAGATATTGCTGTGCCTGTACTTTCTGCATTAGTTGAGTCGCCTTGTATTGAAGTGTTTTTTGTCAATACGCAACCTGATCGACCTGCTGGACGTAAGAATCAACTTATGCCAACCCCTGTGGGCGCATGGACGGCTCAACAAAATATTCCCCTTTACAAATTGAATGTAAACAGTGATGAATTTAAATCGATTCTGACTGAAAGTGGGGTCGATACGCTTGTTGTGATTGACTTTGGTCAACTCCTTAAACAGTTCGTTTTAGATTTTCCACCTCATGGTTGTATTAATATTCATGCATCGATTTTGCCACAATATCGTGGCGCATCTCCGATTCAGTCGGTGTTGCTTAATGGCGAAAAAGAAACGGGTGTTTCTTATATGAACATGGAGTTGGGGCTTGATACCGGGGATGTTTACCATGTGAAAAAAATGGAGATTCCGTCAGGAATGCGTGCGCCAGAACTTCTTTCGGCATTAGGGGAACTCTCCGCGAATACCGTAGTTGATGCCGTATGTAAAATCGTTGATAAAAGCCATACGCCTGTTCCGCAAGATCATGAAGCCTCAACGCACTGTAAAAAGATTCGTCGTGAGGATGGGCTTTTAGACTGGGCTTATTCGGCGACAAAACTTGAAGGAATGTGTCGGGGATATCATCCTTGGCCCGGACTCTGGTTTGTGTTGAATACGCCTAAACGTCAGTTGCGTATGCGTATCACTCAAGCCCATGCGATGTCGTCAGACTCGCGTGAAGTTCAAGGAACAATTCTTGCTATCAATAAAAAAGATATTGTGGTACAATGTGGAGACGGGGCGTTGTGTATCGAAAAATGGGTTCCCGAGGGAAAAAGTGAAATGTGTGCGCCCGACTTCCTTCGTGGAGTATCTTTAGGGGTAGGGGACAAATTAGAAGTGATTAACTAACCAGTTGAAAGTATTTATGGGAAAAAATAAAAACAAAAAATATCGTCCATCGAAAGAGGTGGGGAAACGTCCAAAAACGAATCGTTCAACTTCTGTTCGATCGAAAGATGTGCTAAAATCTGAATCGAAAAATCCGCGTCAAAAATCGCAACGTGCCTTACTGGCCTTGCTCTCTAAAGAACAAGAAAAAAAAGGAATTGCGAGTCAACTCGTTTCGCTTTTGAAACGTTGTATCTCTCAAACACCCGTTCAAGAGTCGGCGAACGTTCCTGCTCAAGGGCGCAAAAATAAGAATAAACATAAATCGCAAAAAAAACAACAGTCTCAACAATCTCATCCACAAAAAAATGTGTCGACTACGGATAAGAATGCGACAACGAATGTGGAAAAAACGCCAACTTTTGTACCGCCTCAACGGACTGAATCGCGTCGCATTGTGATTAGTGCTGAATCGTTAGAGACACGGGTTGCGTTAATGACCGGAAAGCGTTTAGACGAATATGAAATTGAACGCACTGGGGTTTTATCTGCTTCTGGAGCAATATATTTTGGGCGTGTTTGTAATCATGAACCCTCGTTAGAAGCGGCATTTGTAGATATTGGCGAAGAGAAAAATGCGTTTCTTCATTTTCGTGATATGCTCCCCGCCGCACAAGATATTGAAGAACGCGTTACCAGTGATGATGCCACCCAAAAACGTAAGCCCGATTTCAATACTAAGCTTGCCGAACGACTCCGCGCTATTAAGGAAAACGAGGATAAAGAGGTGACCGCAAATGAGATTGTTGCCCGCAATCGACGTCGTAATGCCATAGGGATTAGTCTCAAAGATGCACCCAAACTTTTTCCCGCTAAATCTGAAGTAGTCGTGCAAGTTTCAAAAGCACCTATAGGAACCAAAGGGGCACGTGTTACCACAAATATCTCAATCCCGGGTCGATATCTCGTTTTACTCCCTTATACTGATGATATTTGTATTTCTAAAAAAATCGATGATCGCAAAGAACGTGCGCGTTTGCGTGAAATCCTCACGAGTTTTAACTTACCCAAAGGTTTGGGCGTGATTTGTCGGACGGTTGGGGAAGGGCGTAAGCGCGAACATTTTGAGAATGATTTAAATATGTTGCTTGAAATATGGCAAGGGATTCAAAACAAAATTCGTACCCAAAAACCCCCTTACTGTTTGTATCGCGAACCCTCTTTGATTGATCGCACAATTCGTGATTTTCTCACTGAAGATATTGATGAGGTTATTATTGATAACGCAGAAGTGTATCATTCGATTATGAAGCGACTCAAAAGCTTGGTGGGAAATAAACGCCAGTTGCGCGTGAAACTTCACCAACGCCCTCAAAGTGTTTTTGATAGCTACGGCATCTCTACACAAATTTCTCAAATTTTTGCCCGTACAGTTCCATTGAAATCGGGGGGATATTTGTGTATCGAAGAGACCGAAGCGCTCGTAACGGTTGATGTCAATACAGGTAAATCGCGTGGCGGAAAGAGTTTGCCCGAGACCATTTTTAATACGAATCTTGAAGCCGCTGAAGAAATTGCGCGTCAAATTCGATTACGCAATATTGGAGGCTTGGTCGTGATTGATTTTATCGATATGATGCAAGAGAAACAACGCAAAGATATTTATCATGCAATGAAAAGTTTTTGTAGCTCTGATCGTGTGAAAACCGAGATCGCTCCATTGTCGCGTTTTGGTTTGATGGAGATGACGCGTCGCCGTGAACAAGAGTCGATTTTACATGCCGTATATGATTCGTGCCCGTATTGTGATGGACGCGGCAAAATCCGTTCCGTCTTTTCTATGTCGGTTGAAATTCATCGTCGACTTCTCCAACTTTTGCAGCGTCGTCAATCTAGCGAGGGTGTTTCTTTGCGTGTATTGATGCATCCTGCGGTGTTAGCGCGTATGCGCAAAGAAGATACACAAAGTATTGATGCGCTTGAACAAAAGTATCATTGTGTGCTTTCGTTTAGACCTGATGAAAGTTTGCACTTAGAAGAATTTAAAATTGTTGACCCCGTGACCTTAAACGAAGTATTATAGGGATAAGTATGACTTGTGAATCCATAACCCCAAATTCTAAAAATATTGTAAAACCCCAGTATTACACATTCAAAAATCAACCCCTTGAATGTGGTAAAGTGTTGTCTGAAGTGACCATTTGTTATGAGACTTATGGCACGATGTCGCCTCAACGCGATAATGCAATATTGTTGATTCATGCACTCTCAGGATCGGCGCATGCCGCTGGGTATCATTCGGAAAATGATAAAAAACCGGGTTGGTGGGATGAAATGATTGGGCCAGGGCGCGCATTTGATACGGATCGTTATTGCATTGTTGCGCTGAATAGTTTAGGTTCTTGTTACGGCACAACAGGCCCCACAAGTGTGAATCCCGAAACGCAAAAAGTATGGGGCGGAGATTTCCCTGCCATTACAATTCGTGATATGGTGAATACGGGTTATGCGTTGATGCAGCACTTACAAATTGAACAATGGGCTTGTATTGCTGGGGGCTCAATGGGGGGGATGCAAGTCTTACAATGGGCGATTGACTACCCCCATGCGATGCGGGCGATTATGCCCATTGCAACAACCTATCGCACGACACCCGAAATGATTGGTTTTAATTATATTGCACGACGTGCAATTATGGACGATCCCTTGTTTAATGGCGGAAATTATGACCCTCAAAATCCTCCGAAATTAGGGTTGAGTATTGCGCGCATGTTGGGACACATGAGTTATTTGTGCGACATCGCTTTTGAAAATAAATTTCAGCGTAAGCTTCGTAAAGATGTAGATACATTGAGTTATAATCCTCAAGGTAATGAGTTTGATGTAGAGAGTTATCTTGAGTATCAAGGGACTCAGTTTGTGGCGCGTTTTGATGCGAATACTTACTTGGTGATTACGCGCGCGATTGATTATTATGATTTAACCGCCACTACGGATGGAGATTTAGAAAAAGCCTTTCAAAATATCTCCGTCCCTACCTTGTTGATTTCGTTTGATTCCGACTGGTTATATCCCCCTGAAACGCATCAAAAAATAGCAGATGCGATTGCCTCGCACGGCGTTAAGGTTCAACATCATGTGTTGTCATCGCCTTGTGGACACGATGCCTTTTTGATTGAGTCGGCTCAAGAAACCCCCATTATGCGTGAATTTTTAAATGAATACACCTCATATTTATCATGTTGATTTAAGTTCTCATCGTAAGAATCCAGCGTTTAATGCGGCCTGTTCGGTGGTTCAAAAACTTCAAACGGCAGGTTACTCCGCTTATATTGTGGGGGGAACTCCTCGCGATATTTTGCTTGGACGCGTTTTTAATGATGTGGATGTTGCCGTGAATGCAACGCCCGAAGCGGTAGAGTTATTGTTCCCTCAAACGCATCGTATTGGGGTATCGTTTGGCGTCATTTTGGTTGTTGAAAATGGCGAACCCATTGAAGTGGCAAGTTTCAGAACGGAAGGTGAATATTTGGATGGACGCCATCCCTCCGTGATGAATTATACAGATTCGGTAGCAGAAGATTCAGCGCGTCGCGATTTTACAATTAACGCATTTTATTTAAACCCGATAACAGGTGAAATTCTTGATTTTTGGAATGGTTATCATGATTTGCAAAAGGGGATTTTACGCACAGTGGGTGCGCCCAAGGATCGTTTCAATGAAGATGTTTTGCGTGTGTTGCGCGCAGTACGTTTTGCCTGTCGCTTTAACTTTACGATTGATGAAGAGATGATTCGCGTCTTTCCGAAAGTCGCACATCGCTTAAAAAGTTTATCGATGGAGCGTGTCCGCGAAGAACTCAATGGGATGTTGCTTTCTCGCAGACCTAGCTTGGCGATTCGTTTGTTAGATGAACTCGATTTACTCCCGATTGTTTTACCAGAAGTTTCTCAACTCAAGGGGTGTCCGCAGTCGCCTATTTTTCATCCAGAAGGCGATGTTTTTATCCACACACTTTTAGCGCTCGACCACTTAATCGCCCCTGATTTGCCCACCCTTTGGGCAACATTACTTCATGATATAGCCAAACCTCATACACTCACTTTTGGCGAAGATGGCGTTCCACATGCTTATGGTCACGAAGAGAAGGGGGCTGAAGTTGCCAAAGAAATTTTGATCCGACTTAAATTTGATGTTGATACTATAGACGCCGTCACGGAAGCGATTCGCAACCACATGCGCTTTATTCATATCGATAAGATGAACAAGGCAAAGGTGCGTCGACTCCTCGCGTCTTCTCATTTTTATATTGAATTTCAACTCCTCTATGCAGATATTATGGGGAGTCATCAAAAGATTGAGCCGTGGCTTAAAACGGTTGACGCCTTTTATGTTATTATGAACGAACCTCAACTGCCCGAACCTTGGATTAAAGGCCGTGATTTAATTGCACAAGGCTTAACGCCATCGCCTTTATTTAAGCGTGTTTTAACTTCGATGATGGATGGGCAGTTGGATGGAACGTATAGCGATCGAGCGTCTGCGCTGGCTGATTTAGCGCGTGTTATTGATGAAACGGAAGATAATATTGAATGAAACATGTAGAGATATTTACAGATGGGGCGTGTCGGGGAAATCCTGGGCGAGGGGGATATGGTGTGCTGTTACGTTATAAACACCATGTTCAAAAACGTTCGGGCGGATTTGCCCACACCACCAATAATCGTATGGAAATTTTTGCGGCAATTGTGGGCTTAATGTGCCTTAAAGAGCCGTGTCGTGTCACCTTGACATCAGATTCCAAATACTTAGTTGATGCGGTTGAAAAAGGTTGGTTGGCACGCTGGGAGAAAAATGGTTGGGTGAAATCGGATAAAAATCGTGTATTGAATCGCGATATGTGGGAACGCTTATTAAAGTTGATACGTCAACATCAGGTTGCGTTTGTCTGGGTGAAGGGACACGCCTCGCATCCCGATAATAATGAGTGTGACCGACTTGCAACCGAAGCCGCTGATCAACCTAAATTACCTGAAGATGAAGGATTCACTTCCAAAGATGATTCTTTAGATGAATTATTTTAAGTTTATCTGATATAAATATTTGATTTTTCTCAAACTAGTAATATATTATTTAGACGATATAAAAGAGTATATATGCATTAATAAGGAGAATTATCATGAAAACATTTGTCTATTTATGTTTGTGCGCATTTGCGTTTTCAATCACAACATCGGTTTTTGCTGAAAAGTCCGATTCCGCCCCCATCGATAACGCAATGAAAAAAATCGGAAGTTTTAAGGAATGGGAAAAAATATTTATAGCAAATGTTAGTGAAAAAGATCGACGCGATTCAATGCGGAATTATTTTAATACGCATATTTTATCCGATCGCGAATTAAACGAAATTTGTGCCCGTTTCTACTATTCATATAATTATCTCGCGATCCTTTTAGAGTGTTATCCTTACGTTAATTTGGAAGATAAAACGTTATTTAATATTTTTACAAATTATAGCACTTATGATGTATCTTTTGAACATATTATGGATCTTTTAGAAAAAAATGGATTCGACTTTAATAGTTATATTTCAGACGATAATTTTTTTAAAACGAATATGAATCAACACTTGGATAAGTATAAAACGCCTTTAATGTATACTTTTCGTTATTCTACACATTATATGAATAAAGATATCCTTGAACGATTGGATATCCTTACAAAGAAAGGCGCCGATATTAATTTTCATAAACCCGGTTATCTCAACACGCTCTATTATTTGTGTTTTGAACAAAATTATCCCTCCGCAAAATATGCAATCGAAAAACTAGGTGCCAATGTTAATTGTTCAGATTCAATTCGTGGAATTTCATGCTTGAATGCCGTCATTTACTATAAAAATGACACTATCTTTAATCTTTTGCTTGAACATGGTGCGGATCCCAATCTTCAATCTATTGAAGGTAATACACCCTTTATCAACGCTATTCGTTGCAATAATTTAGATTATACCAAACGTCTTCTTGAGCGTGGCGGAGACTTGAATCATAAAGATAACCATGGCCGCACCGTAATCATGTATGCTGTTCACAAAAATAAAGATTTTTACGATCTCTTAGGGGGCGCACCTAAAGATACTGCCATTTATGATAACTTGGGCGTTCCTTTGTTTCAACATGCGGTTATGTGTGCCCATGTAGATATTGTACAAGATATGCTTGAGCGTGGTTACGATATTAATCAGTTGGATTCAGCGGGTGAAATTTATCCGATTGATCGTTTAATGCGTTGTTGCTGCAAACTTTGTGGTCATACGGAGTCTAATCATAAACAACACAATTCGCGCAAACACAAAATGTTGGATTTCTTGTTAAACTATAAAGTAAAACCTGTTGTGACGTTGCGAACAGCGGCTAATGCTTTGGATGAAAAATTACCCAATGTTTATAATTACTATATCAAGAATGCTACGGATTTGAATGCTGTAGATAGTGCAGGACACCGTTTGATCTATTATGCCATTAAATATAAAAACATCGATATGGTTCGTTCTCTTTTAGATAAAGGGGTTGATACACAGCCCATCTCTACGCGAATTGTCAATATGTGGTTTGATAAAGAAGCCGAAGAATCCTGTCGAAAAAGAGGATATACGAATAAGCAAATAGAGAAACAAAAATATTCTAAAGTGGTGGAGTCTTTAATGAATACTGCTGTTGAAAGTGGTGATTTGGCGATGGTCAAACTTCTTCATGAAAAAGGGGTATCATTACGCAAAAAGAGTGATGGTGAGCCACCCGTTATTCGTGCATGTCGCTTGAAAGATGCCGATATCTTAAAATATTTTGCGGCAAATGGATTTGATTTACTTAAAATTCGTTATAAAAAACTCCGTCTTTCGCGTTATGTTTTGTCGATGTACGCCGAGCCCCAATATCAAATTATCAAGTATTTACACGAACTCGGCGAAGATTTTACAAAAGTCGACAAAGAAGAGGGGGGATATCTTGATCAATTCATCTGTCATCGTAGTTTTTCAACAACAGATTCCGATATTTATAAGTTCTTGATTTCAGTGAAAGCGCCTCAACCAGATTTTTGTGTTTTTGTAAGAAGTAATGTCTATTTCTATAACGAAGAATCAAAACAGAGTCGTTTGAAGCAGTTCCAATTTCTTTTAGATCATGGGGCTAATATTAATGATACGCCACGTAATCAATATGATCTTACCCCTTTAATGACGGTGGTGTCACGTTGTGATGAAAAAATGATTCAATGGTTTCTTGATCGTGGCGCAGATCCCACACAAACGATTCAACGCAATCGAAAAACAATTTCAGTGTTAGATTGTGTCTCGAACCGTCAAGATATTAAATCACGCCCTGTGGTCAAAGCCATGATCGAAAAAGCGATTAAAGATTGGAATGCAAAAAATACCCAACAATAAACGATCATCGTTAGCTTTAAAATGAATAAACGCACCTTTTTGATGAGGTGCGTTTTTTTGTTTAGCGAATGTGGTCTAAAAAGATTTGCAATACTTTTCCCATCAATGATTGCTCGCGGATACGATACTCTGCGACGGAGGCTTGATGCCCTACTTTGAGCGATATCCCTTGCCCCGCTCGGACATCTTTAAGGGCAGGTTCATCATTGATTTCATCGCCTGCAAAGAAAATATTATGCGGGTCTATACGACAATGATTCGCTATAAATAAGGCCGAACTGCCTTTATGCCAATTAATGTTCATACACACTTCATAAACCCCAAAGGTTTTGAGAAAATGAAGATTTACATACTTCTCAAGAATCGGTTCTGTTATCGCAACCACTTCATCGTGAAATTCTACAGGGGTGTTTTTGAAAAAAACTGCGCCTGAAAATGTTTTTTCTTCGACCTCAAGATGAGGAATATGATTCAGTGCTTTTTTGAGTTTAAGCAAACAATTTTCAAGTTCTGTTGTCAGATGTTTCGCTTCGGGGTGGACATAGTCAAATGTATCTGAGTGAAGTTCAAGTCCATGATTCCCCACAAAGATAATATTATTCCGAAATCCGACAAGATCATAGAGGGTCGGGAATCCACGCCCAGAAATCACCGCAACTTGTACATTGCGGTGTTGGGTTAATTTTTCGAGTTTTTCGCGAATATTCGGCGGAAGACCTGTCGGATCCGTTGGACTTGTTACATTTGGAGCCAACGTCCCATCAAAATCGAAAGCGAGTAGTTTTTTGCCAGGCTGTTCACACCATGAGATAAGTTTATCCCAACGTGATTCCATAATTAGAGTGCACCTTTACGGAAGTTTTCGTATTTCTTTTTTGCTTCTTCAAGTGTAAGGGTGTCATCTTCTGAATAGTGGTTTAATACATCTAATGCAGCATCCCCAACCATTTCATCATTGTCAAAAAGTCTGAAAATGAGTTGATGTTCTACCTCAAGGCTATAGTTCATGTTGAACATGTGTTGAATCACTTCTTGTTTGGCTTCAGGGTCTGTTCCTTTGTTGAGAACTACGTCATAGACACGAATGATATTTGGATTGTCTGTATATTCTCCAGATGCGGCCACTGCAGCGGTTCGTACATCTTCGTTTCCATCAACAACACCGGTTAATAAGAAGGGTTGAACATCGCCTAATTCATAGAGATCGGGTGCATAACGAATCGTCCAAAAGGCATCGGTGCGAAGTTCGGGATCGGAGCTTTTAAGCATCTCTAACAAACGCGCTAATGGCACTTCATCTTTCATGGCTTTGGGCGCTGGACCTGTTCTTTGACCTTGCTCAATAACGACGCCTGTATCTGTCGTTGTCATTACAGGTTCTGGTTTATTTTTAGAGAGTGGGTTATGTTTGGGTTTTTGCATTGGGGTAAAAGATGTTGATTGTTCAGTTTTTTGTGATTCCACAACATCGTTTTTTTTAGGACCAAACATATATAAGGTCCCACCAATGACGCCTCCAATGATGACTACGCCTAAAATTAAATCTGATGTACGAATTGAGCTCATAATATTTCTCCTTCTTTAAGGTCAAGGTTTTTCTTTTAACTATAATATACTTTTATTTTCCGTAATAATCAAGTGATTTATGTTGAATATAGACGCAATTTTTTCAAATTTGATGCACTTTTGATAAAAAAACTCTTTTTTTTGTCGATATGACTTGTCTTTTAACAAAAAAGATGTAAATTATTGAACATTAAAATTGGGAGCATAGTTCAGTTGGCTAGAACGCAACATTCACATTGTTGAGGTCACTGGTTCGAGTCCAGTTGTTCCCACCACTTAAATACATGGTTATCAAGAATGGTGGCTAATGCTGTAAATTCTTATTTGTCAAAATGTGGTCTACAAATTCCACACAACTTCAAATATTTTAAAAGAAAATTGGAGGACCCATGATGAGTCCCCTTTTATTATTTATATTTAATCTTGGTGATTAAGTAAATCTTTCTCTAAAAGTCTGGCTATATGATTTGAAAACGGGATATCCCCTTACATTGTCCTTTATGGTTAAATATATAGTTATTTATTTGATCAATCTCTCGTTCTTGTATATAGTAAAAAGTCGCTAGATTCTACTCAACTTGTGCGTCCATATATAATTGATAATGATACGCAAATAGAATTTTATTTTCTTGAATTAAGACTCGATTCATCCATTCAATTTTAATGGATAGCCCTTCATGTAATTGCACAAAACGATGATTGAGCAAAAGTGGCGGAGAGAGAGGGATTTGAACCCTCGGTGCAGTTGCCCACACAACGATTTTCGAGACCGTCGCCTTCGACCACTCAGCCATCTCTCCGCAGTATCGCTTTACTTAATATACACCTACTTTCCAATTTGTCAAACTTAAAAGGTGTTTTACACTCAAAAAATCTATAAAATATCATAAAATTTTTGTTTATCCACGTGGTAATTCAAAAAAAAATAATATATTTGC
>CAZIVM010000082.1:0-11095 GCA_964542845.1 uncultured Victivallales bacterium | reverse complement strand
CCACTCAATACTTTAAATTCCTTCAAAAGTTTTAACACGCTCTGGCACTATGCCCAAATGTTGCACATTCCAAAGAATTAAAGTTATATATAGTTGATGCTCAAATTCTCAATTTAAAACAAATATAACCTAATGAGTAAATCTAAAAACTCAATATAGTGGTTAAAAAATAGGGCAATCATTTATGATTAAAGCTTTCCCAAAAATAAATCGAATGCTTTAAAATAAAAATGGGGAGAAAGAGGGGACTCGAACCCCCGACCTCCTGGGCCACAACCAGGCGCTCTAACCAACTGAGCTACTATCTCCACGGAAAAGTTTGTGAGTATAATATAGCATTGAAATGAGAAAAGTCAATCGTTATAATGAAAAATAATTGAAAAAAACTCAAAAATCAGATATGGATAGAAAAAAGAGAAGATGTATGGGATAAAAAAGAGTAAAAAGTCGCTGAAAAAATTTGAAAAAAGGGCGTTTTGGGTGCATATTATAATAATATATTATTATGTGTTGACAAAATTAAACGATTGAGGTGTTAAATGAAATTATGGATGTTTGGGTTGGGGATGTTAATGTGTGCTGTGTCGATGACAAGTGCAAACGCAAAAGAAGTTCAATTAAAAGTTGAAGAACAAAAAGAAAAATCACGCACCCCTGCGTTTCCTTTGATTGCCGAACGTCCTCCTTTTGAAAAAACTGAAGCATGGACAACGCCTTATGTTCAATCTTTGAATGGCAAATGGCGTATTAAATGGTTTGGAAAAGAGTCCAGTTATAATTCAGATGTTTCTTTTGATAAACTCACAGATTGGATGCATATAGATGTCCCTTCTTGTGAAGAACTTCAAGGTTATGGATCGTTGGATGCATCGAATTTCGCGTTCGATAATAATCCTTTGTCTTTATCGATTTATCAACGCGAATTTTCGATTCCTGATTCGTGGATGAAGCGTCCTGTATTTCTCCGTTTTGATGGTGTGTTGGGTGCTTACGAGGTTTATGTGAATGGAAAAAAAGTGGGGAGTACAAATGATGGTTATTTACCCGCAGAATTTAATATTACGGATGCGCTCCAATCGGGTAAAAATATCTTAAATGTAAAACTTACTCATTTTCTAAGTTATGCAAGGTCTTGTTCGGATAATGTGCGTATGCGTGGGATTTTTCGTGAAGTCTCGCTTTACTCTCCGCCCACAACAGAAATTCGTGATTTCACCCTTCAATCTTACTTTGAAGATACCGCATTATTAAATGCAAAACTTCAAATTGATGTTGATGTTCGCACATTGTTGGATACGGTATTTAATGGTTCGTTGAGTGCCGAAATTTTGAACGACAAAGGCGAAAGTATGTTCTCAATTGAGACACGTCCTTTTGAATTATGTTCAAAAAATGATTCCATCAAGTTAGAGTTTCCCATTGCAAAGATTCAAAAACCTTATAAATGGTCTGCGGATGCGCCTTACTTGTACACGGCAATTTTAACCTTGCGCGATTCCGAAAACAATATTAAAGATGTGCGTTGTGTCAAACACGGTTTCTGTCAATCTGAAATTCGCGATGGCGTTTACAATTTTAATGGTAAACCTATTAAGCTTAAAGGGGTTGTTTATAACGAGTTTAATCCCACGACAGGTCGCTCAATTACGCGCGAACAAATGATTGAAACAATTATCATGATGAAACGTTTTAATATCAATACTGTTTTTACAGGGACAGGTCCCCTTCATTATGAGTTTTATGACTTGTGTGATCGCTTCGGGTTGTATGTTGTGACTGCGCCTAAAACCGATTTGATGCATCCTGCCGATTGCATGCATGTCAATCCGCTTGCAGAAAATGTTCAACATGTTATTGCAAATTCTCGTGCGGTAAATCATGTGTTGACTTATAAAAATCATCCTTCCGTGTTAGTGTGGGCATTTAATGATATTGAATCTTCTAAGGTTAAAAATTTAGCGAGTGTCGCTGTTGGAGTGCTTGACCCAACACGTCCTGTTGATATTGCTACACAAGCATCGCTTTCTGCCTTAGATAGCAAAGAACCCTGTTTACTTCCTTCACTTTTTAATGCTCATGGGAATGGGTTAGGGGGAATGAGTGCAAATTGGGAGTTGGTGATGCATCAACCCAACGCAATGGGGGCTGGGGTCTCTCAGTGGATGAACGAAGCCTTTTTGAGTTATACAGGACGCAAAGATGCAAAAGGTCAACCCGAAATGGAATACCAGTTTGTCAATTCTCCTACAGGGCGTCTGTTGGGTGATGATGATTTTCCCGTGATTGGGGTATCGGGTTTAGTCAAGCCTGATATGAAAGAGACCCCGATGTTGCGCGAGGTCAAACGCGTTTATCAAAACATCGATGTGATTCCTGAGAATCTTGCGGAAGCGCGTTTTAAATTGTATAACGGGTTTTTCTTTAAGAACTTAAAATATTTTTCAATTCGTTGGATTTTATTTGAAAACGGGGTGACGATTGAGCGTGGGATGTTAGACCCCATTAATGTACGTCCTTCACAGTTTGGTGACTTAGTTGTCCCTGTGAAAACAGAACGTTTAAATGGGGGCGCAGATTATCAACTTCGTTTGATTTTCGCCTTAAATAAATCGACACGTTGGGCGCCTCGCGATTTCGAAATTGCCACGGCACAGTTTAAACTCCCCCCATCTCCTCAGGCTCAAAAAGTTGCACAATACAATTTTGCTGGCGCACAACCTTTGGTCGTTCAAACCCCTGCTGCAAACTTAATTAAAGTTGGGCATAATGCGGATCAACGTTTTAGTATTACCTTTGATAAAAATACAGGTTCCATCGCTTCATTTGTTTCGAACGGTGTTCAAGTGATTCAAAATACGACGGGGCTTGAGGCTGGACCCAAACTCAACTTGTATCGCTCTTTTACTTCAAACTCCCTTAAGATGCGTCAAGCGTATCATGAACACGGACTCCGCACGCTTTCTTACCATCCTATTTCAATGAGCGTTCAACAAATCAACTCTCATGTGGTGATTGTTAAAGCAAAAAATCAAGTGCTAAGCAGTGAGGATGTAAGTATTATTCATGAAACAACTTATACCATTTTTGCTAATGATATTGTGAAAATTGATAATGAAATCACTTCAAATGCAGATATTGATCACCTTGCTCGCATTGGAACCCGTATGTTTGTGTCGCCCAAACTCGAAACTATTCACTGGTATGGATGTGGCCCTACGGAGAGTTATTCTGATCGTAAAGCGAGTTCTGATGTTGGATTGAATTCAAGTGCGGTTACTTTCCAGTATGTCGACTATCTTCGCCCACAAGAGAATGGAACAAAGAACGATGTGAAATGGTTTGCGCTTGCCGAAGATAATTCGCGCGGACTCCTCTTTGTTTCCGAGGACTCTGGATTTGCATTAAACGCATTGCATTATACCGCCGAAGATTTAGATAATTCAATCGGACAAATCGCTCCGCTTTGTTGTAGAGCCCCATTAATTCCACGCCCCGAAGTGGTGTTGTGCATTGATGGCGTACATGCTCCTCTCAACAATCATTCTGCAGGGCAAATTCAACTCAAAGCCAATCAGCCCTACAAATTCTCTTACAGTATTCGTCCCGTGTGGTGTCGTGCGGAGCAACTCGGAAATATGGCACAAATGAAGCTTCCAGAGGTTCCTCAAAAATGAGTGTACTAAAGCTTTCGATACTCGCATCTGGCAGCAAAGGCAATGCGATTGTGGTTCATCATGATAATGGAGGGATCGTTATTGATAATGGTCTCTCTAAAAAGGAGTTTTTGGCTCGTATGGCAATGGCCGATATCGATCCCGCCAAGATTGGGGCGATATTTTTGACTCATGATCATAGCGATCATGACCGAGGCTTGCGTTTTGCTTGCGATGCGTGTCAGGCAAAGCTTTATATCTCTACGCAGACTTACGATCGAATGAAGCGCGAAGGGAAAAATTGTTTGCCAGCAGACTCCAATGTGGTTTGTTTTAATCCTGGATCTTCTTTTTTGGTCGATGGAATTCATGTGGATCCTTTTACGGTTCTTCATGATGCAACAGATCCAGTGGGGGTGGTTTTACGATGCGGAGATGTCAAACTAGGGATTGCAACCGACTTAGGGAAATTGGATAATCTTGCCATGACACGCCTCCATGACTGTACAGGTCTCGTGCTTGAATCCAACTACGATCAACAACTTTTAATGAATTCACGACGTCCTTATTCGCTCAAACGTCGCGTTCTTGGAAATTTAGGGCACCTTGATAATCGTGATTCGGTTTTGGGCATTCAGTCGCTCATTACTGAAAAAATGACCCATTTAACCCTTGCGCACCTCTCCGAAGAGTGTAATGACCCTAAAATAGTTGAAGATTTATTTAAATATGCCCTTGAACATTTGCAAAGACGTAATATATTATTAGATATAGCACAACAAACAAAACCTATTCCTACACAAGAGTTCATTTATGAGTAACATTACATACGATTTAACTAAAAAACTAAAAATAATTTGTCACAAATGTGGTCAAAAGTTAGATGTCACAGGGATACAGCCCTTTTCTACTTTACCTTGCCCCAATTGTCAAACTGCATTAACCGTTCCCGCATGGTTTGATACCTATTTGCTCGAAGAACTCGTTGGGGTAGGGGGAATGGCCTCCGTTTTTCGTGCTTTAGATGTTACATTGGATCGTGAAGTTGCTATAAAAATATTGAACAAAGATATTGTGGGTGCAGGCAATAATATTGACCTGTTTTTGCATGAAGCCCGAACCGCTGCAATTATTAATCATCAAAATGTGATCCCAATTTTTACATGTGGGGTCTTTCAAAGTCAACCTTATTTGGTGATGCAGTATATGAACTCAGGGTCATTACAAGATGTTATGGATCAGCATGGGCCTCTACTTCCATTGCCTAATGTTATTCAATGGATGCGCGATGCAGCGATCGGTTTAGAAACTGCTTTACGCTATGGGGTCACGCACCATGATATTAAGCCCGCGAATATTATGTTGGATGCAGAACAATGTGCAAAAATTGGTGATTTCGGAATTTCAAGTTCGATTAATACGCAACGCAACAGCATGCTTGCCGAACAACTCAAAACATGGGTAACCCCTGATTATGTATCGCCTGAAAAAGTGCTTTATGACGCGGAAGATCATCGTGGTGATATTTTTAGTTTAGGGGCAACGTTCTTTTATTTGTTGTCGGGGCGCAATCCTTATTTTGGAAATACAATTCATGAATTGGTCCATGATCGAACCTTGCATCCACCGCCATTTGTTCATGAAATTCGTGGTGATATTCCTGTTGGAATTTCTCAATTAATTATGGCAATGATGCATTTGAATCCAGCTAAACGCCCTGCGTATCCTCAAATTGTAGAAACACTTACGCCTTATTTGCAGCCTAAGCAACAGTCAGCATCTAATGGTAAAAAGAAAATTTTGTCAACGAAGAAACCTCAAGGGCAAAAAGTGCGACCCTCGCGCACAACTGCGCAGTCTAAAAAGCCAGGTCAGCGTAATGTCAAACAACAAGGGATGAGTTCATCTGTTTTGATCTCATTAATCTTAGGTGGCGTTGTTTTATTGCTAGTGGTTGTATTTTTAGTGATTGCTTTCACGCAAGAGAAAAAACCTACGGGGCCAACAGTATTAAAGAATCCATTAAAAAGTTCAGCCCCAGCGCCAACGCGTCAAAGTTCACCTTTTGGTTATAAAGCGCCTTAAAATATTGCAAAGTCTATTCAAAAAAATCCAATTTTTAAGTATTGTGAATATAGTCAAGGCAATAAAAGTTAAAAATGTATAAAAAACCATTAAAAAAGTGATTTTAAGGTTTGACTTTTCGTGAAGGTGGATGTATATTTCATAAGAATAAATATTTAATGAACATCAAAAAAATCTAAAGAAAGGGAATATTATGTCTACCAAAAAAATGCTTCTCATTTTAACCTTGTCGCTTTTATTTTTCTGTCTAGGCTGGGCAGTTCTTTTTGCCTACAACGGTGAGTGTATGCGTAAACAATCCATTGAAGAGGGTAACTCCATTTGGAAATCAACACAAGTTTATAAACAAGATAATGGATTTTTAGATCTCCTTTTTATTGAAGTTCAATAAACGTTTTCCAAGACCCGATATATGTCGGGTCTTTTTTTTGTATGGATTGAGTGGATGTCCTCAATCTTGCATGGAGGTATTGAAGGAGATTTTATGAGAACGAAAACATGTAGATTTTTATTGGGGATATTTTTATTTGTGATTTCTTTGATTGTACTTTCTGAGGAGACAAAAGTACAATTACGTTGGAAAGAAGAAACGCAAAAACTAGAACGTCGAATTAAGCGTAGTCCTTTAACTTCAGAAGAGAAGCAACACCTGATTGAAATGATTGGGGTTGCGGCGGGAGTCGCTTATGGTGATGAAAAAAAGGTGAGGTCGCAAATGTTATCAACGCAAATGGCTCAAAACGCTCAATTTGCACAATGGGTTACACTTATTTTTGAACACGAAGTTAATTACCGCACCGATCGAATGATGGAACTTCAGAAAAATCTAAATTTGAGTTCTGCAGAACGGAAGCGACTAATTTATCTCGAACAATTCACTCGGAGTGTTGAGTTGGTATCTGATACGCAAATTGTGTTGGTGTGTGCAGGTATTCCTGTGGATTTTTATAAAAATCATCCTAAGGTTATTTACCAACAAAGCTTAAAGGCGATGGATATAATTGATAGTCGACTTATGGCATTGGGTTATTTGGTCCCTAAGCTTTCGGATGAGGATCAAAGGGAGTTGGATCATTTTGAGTTCGCAACGTATATGATGTCGAATGAAAACTTGGTGCAAATGCGAATGAAGCTTGCCTCTGCACATCCTGAAGGGGATATGAAAGTACGGGTTGTTCCCATGCGTCGCATGCTAGAAAAAGAAGTATTGTATCGTGAAGAGATGCAGCGTAAGTACAAGCTGAATAAAGTGAAAAATCCTGATGTTGAGTTTGTTGCAGACAATTTTGCACGCATGACCAAAAATATACATAAAGCAGAAGATCGCTTGATTTTTGCGCTCTATGAAGGACGTGACAATTTAACTGAGATGAAACAAAATATGAAGTCGCGCGCCTCCACGATTACACGTTTTGTTAAGGCCATCGAAACAGAATGTGAAAAACGAACACCGTAAGAAAATTTATAAATTTTGCTCATGACTCCCATTTTTTTGTAAAAATGTTCGAAAATAATGCAATAAATTTATCTCCTAAGTTGGCAAATTAGCGAATGAGGGTGTATATTATATAATTAATTTAAATGATTTTAATTTCGTAATAATCAAAATCCAAAATAAAACAGTAAAAGTAAAGGATCACATTATGTCTAAACAACCCCAAAACTTTATCGAAAAAATTACTCTCGACTGGAATGAAAAAGGCCCTTGCGTTTTTACCGCAACTGCTAAAGTCCCTGGCGAAGTGATCACCGCTGCTGAAAAAGAAACCCTTCGTTATGCTTCTGCACAAGCTAAAATTCCTGGCTTCCGTCAAGGTCAAGCTCCTGCAAACTTAGTGGCTCAACGCTACAAAGATACTATCGTGGCAGAAGTTCGCGAAGCTATCATTGGCGCCGTTTTCCGCAAAGTTCAAGCTGAAGATACTAAAGGGATGATCAGTTTCTCTATTCCTAACAACCAAGAGTTAGATTTTGTTTCTGGTAAAGATGCAGAATTCGTTTGCGAAATCGAAGTTACACCTACTTTTGATCTTCCTGACTACAAAAATATGGAAGTCGCTGTTCGTGGCGAAGAAGTAACTCAAGAAGCTATTGATAAACGCATTACTGCCATTCGTGATGCTTTTGGTGAATTCGTTAAAATCGAAGGCGCATTGCAAAAACACGACTTGGTGCAAGTGGCTTATAGCGCAGACGTTTCTCTCCCCGAAGATGCCCATGGCGCACTCCGCGCAATGGTTAACGCAAAAACAACATGGGTTTGGTTGGGCGATAACGAGCGTATCCCTGGGATGACTGAAGCTGTGATTGGTAAAAATATCGGCGAAGATTTTACTTTTGAAGCGACTTTCCCTGCTGATGCGGCTGAACCTTTCCTCGCAGGTAAAAAATTAACTTATACATGTAATATTAAAGATGCACAACGTCGTGCACCATTAACTGATGATAAAGTATTGCTCGAGCGTATGGGAATGGATTCAATGGATGCATTCAAAGCACGCGTTGAAGGCGATCTCAAACAAGAAGCTGATGACCGCGCACACACTGAAATCTTAGAGAAAATCTCTGAGAAATTAGAAGAAGTAGTTCCAGCATTCCCAATGCCTGCTGGCGTCATTGGTCGCAAAACCATGCAACACCTTCGCGAAATTTCACAAGAAATTGTAAAAACTGAAGCTGATGTTGCTGCATTCCACGCTGCACGTGCTGAACACGAAGCCGAAGCTAAAAAACGTGCAGAGCGCACTT
Organism: uncultured Victivallales bacterium; assembly: GCA_964542845.1. Taxonomy (GTDB): domain Bacteria; phylum Verrucomicrobiota; class Lentisphaeria; order Victivallales; family CAZIVM01; genus CAZIVM01. The sequence continues at coordinate 2,609 of CAZIVM010000082.1, read as the reverse complement.
CACATCTTTTCTTCATTCTTGCAGCGATTGCAAAAGCAGAAAAAATTACTGTTTCAGCTGAAGATTTCCAAGCACGCGTTGATATGATTTCAAATCACCTCCAACAAACTGTTGAACAAACTAAAAAAGTGATTGAAGAGCGTGGTATCGAACAAGATATCGTTGATGATTTATTGGGCAACAAAGTGCTTGAAGCGCTCTCAAAAATCGTTAAAGTTACACGCGTTTAATCATTATTATAAACGAAAAGGATTCCTATGAAAACAAATTCGCCCAAAAGCTACATGCCATTTGTGATTGAACAAACGGCGGGTGGAGAACGCAGTTATGATATCTTCTCACGCTTGTTGAAAGATCGCATTATTGTGTTGGGGACTGATGTGAACGAAGATTCCGCCGCCATTATTATGGGGCAAATGCTCTTTCTTCAGTGTGAAGACCCTAAAAAGGATATCCATTTTTATATTAACTCACCTGGCGGTTCTGTCACCGCCGGGTTGATGATTTATGATACGATGCAGATGCTTTCATGTGATGTACGCACCTATTGTTTAGGTCAATGTGCGAGCATGGGGGCTGTTCTTTTAGCGGCGGGTGCTGCTGGCAAACGTTTTGTGCTTCCCAATGCGCGTGTGATGATTCACCAACCTTGGGGGGGCGCACAAGGAACCGCGTCTGATATTGATATCCAAGCTAAAGAAATCAATCGTTTGAAATCGATGTTAAACAAGATTTTGGCCGACCATACAGGTAAAAAATTGGCACAAATCCAAAAAGACACAGATCGCGATTTCTTCTTGTCCGCTGACGAAGCGGTTGAGTATGGACTCGTTGACAAAGTGTTAACCCCAAAGGCTAAGGAGTCTAAATAGAATGGCTGATAAGCACGAACACGACGAAAAATGCTCTTTTTGTGGACGCGATCCTGCTGTTACAGGTCCCCTTATTGCGGGACCTAATGGTGTGCGTATTTGCTCGGATTGTGCCGAAATGTGCACCGAGATTTTTGAGAGTGATACGGATAAAAAACCATCCAAACGTACAACGAGTAACGAAACGGGTGGCCCTCTCCCCATTCCCAAATTAGATGTCCCATCGCCTAAACAAATTTTTGATCACTTAAATCAATATGTGATTGGACAAGATCACGCAAAGAAAGTGCTTTCTGTTGCGGTTCATAATCATTATAAACGTTTGCAGTATCAACGTTTAGGCAAACAAAATGAATATAATGTTGATATTGAAAAGTCAAATGTGATGCTTTTAGGTCCAACAGGATCAGGTAAAACGCTTTTAGCTAAAAGCTTAGCGAAACTTTTAGATGTTCCATTTACGATTGCAGATGCAACGACTGTGACGGAAGCTGGTTATGTCGGCGACGACGTTGAAAATATTGTTTTGCGTCTGTTGCAATCGGCCGACTTTGATCTTGAACGCGCCCAAGTTGGAATCATTTATATTGATGAAATTGATAAAATTGGACGTCGCACAGAAAATGTATCTATCACGCGCGATGTCTCAGGTGAGGGTGTCCAACAAGCTTTGCTCAAAATGGTTGAAGGGACAATTTGTAACGTCCCTCCTAAGGGCGGTCGTAAGCATCCGAATCAAGACTTCGTCCATGTTGACACCTCCAATATTCTCTTTATTTGTGGCGGTGCGTTTGTCGGACTCGATAAAACGGTGCAACGTCGTGTTGGTAAACAACCTTTGGGTTTCTCTCCTGATGAAGATCAAGAACAAAAGCGTCGTAAAGAGATTGCTGAAGCGGATTTATTACGTTTAACTGAACCTGAGGATTTGGTTCGTTTTGGTATGATTCCAGAATTTGTGGGTCGTTTCCCAGTTATTTCCAGTTTGGCAAAATTAACAGAAGATGATTTAATGCGTATTTTAACTGAACCTACAAATGCATTAACATTACAATATGAACAACTTTTAGCGTTTGACAATGTTAAGCTCTCTTTTGAGAAATCTGCTTTGCGTGCAATGGCCAAACGTGCGGTTGAAAAAGGGACAGGTGCGCGTGGACTTCGTGCTATCATTGAAGATATTATGTTGGATGTGATGTTTGAAGTGCCTGGGCAATCAGAAATTAAAGAGTGTAAAATTACAGAAGGATGTATTTTACGAGGTGAGACGCCTACGTTGATACGTTCACGCAAAAAGAAGGGTTAATTATGGCTACGATTCGTCCATTTCACGGGGTTCTTCCCACTGTAGAGAATGCAAAACATGTATCCGCTGTGCCTTATGATGTGGTGAATAGCGAAGAAGCTGCAGCACTCGCTCAAGGCAATGCGCTCTCTTTCTTACGTGTTTCGCGTCCTGAAATCGAACTCCCAGCAGGAACAGATTTGCACAGCGAAGCGGTTTATGCTAAAGCGCAAGAAAATTTTGCACGCTTAATGCAAGCGGCTCCGCTTTCAATGGACAACGATCGTCATTTATATCTTTATCGTATCACCATGAACGGATGTTCGCAAACAGGTATTGTGGGGACTTTTGCTGCAGACGAGTACTTTGGTAATGTGATTAAGAAGCATGAAAAGACACGTCAGGATAAAGAAGATGATCGCGCACGTCACGTGCTCGGATTACGTTCACAA
>CAZIVM010000081.1:0-11341 GCA_964542845.1 uncultured Victivallales bacterium | reverse complement strand
GCCAGAAATGAAAGACCCTCATGTTTTTATAATCATCATCCATCCCATTTCACTCCTAGGTTTGTTTTTCAGCGTAGTATTTTTGATTGATATGGGATTAAAAGCTATACTTATGTCTATGTATACTGATGATTAGTTTTTGGGGAACATGGAGTAGAAACCGTTGTGCTCCACTAAATCAAGCTCAATATCAAAGAGTTTCGATAAATTATCACGGGTCAAGACCTCTTTTTTCTTGCCATCCGCCACAATCTTCCCCTCTTTGAGCAACACCACACGATGAATCTCTGGGGGAATCTCATGAATATGATGCGTCACTAAAACTAAGGTGCATTTTTGATGCAATAAACGCCTTAAAATTGAAAGGTACTGAAACATTAAATGGGGGTCGAGATTCGAAGTTGGTTCATCAAAAATCAACAACTCAGGATGATTCACCAACGCACGCGCTAAAAGGAATCGACGCGCCTCACCCGAAGAGAGTTGCAAGAAGAGTCGATCGCCTAAATGGGCAATATTCAACTCCTGCATAATCGCATCAACATGAGCGACTTCTTCATCCGTAAATTCACGAAAAGCGCGGGGATCCATCACCCCTTGATAACCCGAAAATACAAGATTTTTTCCAGTTAAATAGGTGGGAATATCTGATTGAAGTTCGAGCGAAAGAATCCCTAAGCGTTTACGCAAATCAAAAAGATTCCAGCGCGATTCTCCAAAGAGTTCAAACTTTGTTTCGGGATTCCATGCGGGGTATAAATCGCGCGTCAACATCCGAAGAAAGGTTGATTTTCCTGCACCATTCGGGCCTAAAATTACGGTATGTTCGCCCTCATGAATTTTGAGATTAAAGTTTTCAAACACGCGATACTGTTCACGATAAACAGCCACTTTTTCACAATGGATTAAAAGAGGTTTAGTCATATACTGTTCCGTTACTATTAAAGGTTAAAATTATTTTTTGTTAGGCGCATGGGCTTCATAAAAGTATTGGGAGTCGCCCCATTTTCCGTAACCAATCGATTCGCCTGTCCGTGCAATACTTTGTTCGAGCGCAAGACGCGAATCTTCCGCATTCTCATTCAAGGCAGGTTTCCCATCATAGAGTTGATACGATTCACGATAACGCGTATCGGTAATATTTGGCATAATAATATTTGCCCCCGCTAAAATACCATATTCACGACCGCGCGCGTCCAGCGCTTGCAATGCCGTTGAAGAAGCGATATTAATGCGTGGCATTAAAAGACGCATACACGCAATGGCATTGAGTCCTTTTTGGAGTTGCAACGCAGGATCATAGTGTGGAAATTCAGCCATCGGGGTTTGATGATGCGGTAAGAAAGGACCCATCCCCACCATATCCACATCCATATTTTTCAAAAACATAAGATCTGCAGCCAAATCGTCATAAGTTTGCTGAGGGAAACCAATTAAGATCCCAGACCCAGTTTGCCATCCGCCATCGCGCAAACGTTGAAGGGCAGCTTTTCGTTCTTCAAAAATGTGGTGACCATCTTGGGGGTGCAATCTTTGATAATGTTCGGGAACAGAAGTTTCGATGCGCAATAAATAACGATGCGCGCCCGCGTTAAACCAACGTTGATAAGTTTCGGCGGATTGTTCACCGAGTGAAAGGGTTACCCCTAATTTGCCATCAAATTTTTGACGAATATCAAGCAAAAGTTGTTCCACATAATCAATAAAGTTAGGCGTGCAAATTTCGCCCGCTTGCAAAACCACAGAACCATAGTTCGCTTCAAAAGCAAATTGAGCCGCGTTCATCACTTCTTCATGGGAGAGTAGATAACGTTTAACTTCTTGATTATCATGACGTATCCCACAATAAAAACAATTTTTATCACAGATATTAGAGAGTTCAATAATGCCACGAAAATAGACGGTCTGCCCAATATTGGCTTTTTTCACATCATACGCTGTTCGACGCAACATTTGTGCATCCTCACCAGAAAGCGCAAGCAATTCGGGCAAAACTTTAAGAGGTTCATCATTTAATAATTCAATTTTTTGAGCAAGGGGAGTCATGGCAAGTTTCCTTATCTATCAATTTAAACACAGTTTAATATACATCAAAATTCGCAATTTTCAATCATGAGTCGTCGAATATAAAACAAAAAGGGGTTATTTTCTAGTTTTCGTGCAGTTTCGACTTGAAAAAAACTGTAAATGAGGTTAAATTATTATATAAATATTGTATATATCACAATCATCATACGGAGAAAATCATATGAAAGCAGTCATTCTTGCAGGAGGATTCGGCACACGCATCAGCGAGGCCACCAATCTGATACCCAAACCCATGGTCGAAGTTGGCGGAAAACCCATTCTTTGGCACATCATGAAAATTTACAGCGCTTACGGCATTACCGACTTCGTCGTTTGTTTAGGCTATAAAAGTTATGTGGTCAAAGAATTCTTTGCCAATTACTTTTTGCATAACTCCGATGTTACAATCGATTTAGCCAATAACCAAATCGAAACCCATGGTTCGTCCGCCGAACCTTGGAAAGTCACCCTCATCGATACGGGTCTCAACACCATGACGGGAAGTCGTGTTCGCAAAATTCAAGACTACATCGGCAACGAACCCTTTTTGCTCACCTATGGTGACGGCGTTGCAGATATCGATATCCAAGCCGTAATCAATCAACATAATGCCCAAAATAATATTGTTACGCTTACAGCATACCAACCCGATGGTCGTTTTGGTTCATTGGTGATCAACGATGCCGATCAAGTTTCAGCATTCGCCGAAAAACCCAAAGGCGGCGGGGCATGGGTCAATGCAGGATTCTTTGTCTGCTCCCCCGAACTCTTCGACTTCTTAGGCGATGGCGACAACGTAATTCTTGAACGCGGACCTCTCGAAAAAGTCGCCGCTTTAGGACGCATGAGGGCCTATAAACATGAAGGTTTTTGGCGTCCAATGGATACCCTCCGCGATAATCAAGAACTCAATAAACTTTGGGATGCCAACGAGGCCCCATGGAAAGTGTGGTAATCATGAACGAACTCCACTCATTTTATAAAGGTAAACGCGTTTTAGTCACAGGTCACACGGGATTCAAGGGCTCATGGCTCGCACTTTGGTTGCACAAGATGGGCGCGCATGTCATCGGTTATTCGCTTGATCCTTATACGGAAAAAGACAACTTTGTCCTTTCCAATCTTCAAGATAGCATCATCGATATCCGTGCAGATATTCGCGATGTTGAAAAACTCCAACATTGTTTTGATACCTATAAACCCGAAATCGTCTTCCACCTTGCCGCACAACCCCTCGTCCGTTACTCCTACGATATCCCTACCGAAACATGGGATGTAAATGTCATGGGCACCATTCATGTGCTTAACGCAATTCGTAACTGCAGTGATACAAAAATCGGCGTTATGATTACGAGTGATAAATGTTACGAAAATCGCGAACAACGCGAAGGATACAAAGAAGAAGATGCCATGGGCGGATACGACCCCTATTCCTCTTCTAAAGGCGCTGCCGAAATCGCGATTAGTTCATGGCGCAGAAGCTTTATGAATCCTAAACAATACACTCAACACGGCAAAGCAATTGCAAGCGCGCGCGCAGGGAATGTTATTGGAGGTGGCGACTGGGCAAAAGATCGTATTATTCCAGATTGCATTCGTGCGCTCGAAGCGGGTAATCCTATCGAAGTACGCAATCCTGTTGCAGTCCGCCCTTGGCAACACGTTTTAGAACCTTTAGGGGGCTACCTTTTGCTCGGATATAAACTCGGACAAGACCCCATTCAATATGCTGAAGGGTGGAACTTTGGCCCCGTAGATGCAAGCGTTGTCCCCGTGTGGGACGTGGCGGAAATGGTAACACAAAATTACGGTTCAGGCGAGCGCAAAGATGTGTCGAAACCTGGAGAACACCACGAGGCAACACTTCTTGCGTTAGATATTACCAAAGCCCAAAAAGAACTCGGATGGGAACCCCGTCTTTCCGTTGAAGAGAGTATTCAACTCACCGTGGATTGGTACAAACGTTATACCTCAACAGATGTTTTTGCATTATGTAATGAGCAAATTGAATTTTTTGAATCAAAGGCCCCCAAATGTTAAATATAAAAGCTACCCCTATTCCAGGGTGTTTTGAGGTAGAAACCACGGGTTTTGAGGATCATCGTGGTTTCTTTTATCGTCTTTTTTGCGCTAAAGAACTTGAGCCAGCCGTCGGGATGCGACGTGTGGTGAATGTCAATCACTCCCAAACAGCTAAAGTCGGGGCGATTCGTGGTATGCACTTTCAATATCCCCCAAACTGTGAAATGAAAATGGTGCGTTGTTTACAAGGATCTATTTTCGATGTTTGTGTCGATTTACGCAAAGACTCCCCCACTTATTTACAATGGTATGGGGTAGAACTGACGCCTGAAAAACATAATATGCTTATCGTTCCCGAGGGTTGTGCACACGGTTTTCAAGTGCTCAAACCGAACAGCGATGCGCTCTATTTCTCCACCAACTTTTACTGTAAAGAGAATGAAGGTGGCATCCGTTTCAACGATCCAGCGATTGACATTCAATGGCCATGCGAACCCACAGATTTATCCGAAAAAGATTTAGTTCATCCTTTAATTGACGAGAATTTTGATTCACGCATGACCCTTCAAAATGTTTTAGAGGTGAAGTATGACGCGTAAACGTGCAATCGTGACGGGTGCGACAGGTTTTATCGGCTCGAATATGTGTCGTCGCCTTGTGAATGACGGTTGGGAAGTGTGGGCCACAGGTCGTATCGATGAAAACGGACTCGCCTATTTAAGTGATATTAAAGATCAGATCCATCTTGTAGATTGTCAGGATAACGGCGAATCTCTTTTGGATTGGGTCCCTCAGACGCAAGCCGACGTCGTTTTCCACTTTGCCTCTGTGTTCATCACCGATCATCACCCCTCGCAAATTCCCCTCTTGATTCAAAGTAACATCATGTATGGCACTTTTTTGCTCGAAGCAATGAAAGCAGGCTCGACCCGACTCATCATTAATACAGGCACAGGATTTCAACACATGAATTGCGATTCGTTTAACCCTGTAAATCTTTATGCCTCGACGAAAGAAGCGATGGAAGTGATGATGCGTTACTACACTTCCGCCGAAGGATTTCGTGCAATCACGATGAAAATTTTTGACTCTTATGGTGAGAATGATCGACGCAAAAAATTGTTAGGCTTATTTAAGGATATGCTTGCAAATGGGTCATCCCTTGAGATGTCACCCGGCGAACAAGAGATTGATTTGGTGCATGTCGACGATATTACGAATGGTTTTCTCAAAGCGTATGAACATCTCATAGCAAATACTGACGTTGTTCAAGCAGATTTTGCCCTCCCCTCAGGGTATCGCATGACTTTGCGTGAAATGGTGAGTTTGATTGAAAATACAACAAACAAAAAGCTAAACATTTCCTGGGGGGCAAAACCTTACAAGGCGCGTGAAGTGATGCAAATTTGGAAAGGATACCAAACGCTTCCCAACTGGGAAATCACAATTCCATTTCCTGAAGGCATACGCCGTTTATTTGCCGAAAAATAGAAAGTCAATCGGAAATTTTAGATTTGAAATGGATGTAAATGAGTGTAAAATAAAAAAAGTTTCAAAATAATTAGGTCAACCTAATTAAATCACTTGACTTTTCTTTTTTATGATGTATATTAAAGGTATATACTTCATAAAATACATTAAGAAAGGATTAAATCACACTTCAAAATTTACATCTTGTGTTCTAGGGAACGCCTCAAATCTATCGTTTCAAAACTATGTCAAAAACATAACATTCACACGCTAAATCTATTAAATATGTTATGTAAGAAAGGAAAATCAAATGTTATACTTCAAAATTCTCGTTGGAAGCTGTTCATTACTCGCAGCCGTCTTCGTATTTGCAAACCAAACACCTGTTCAAAGCGAATACAAAAAAGAGACAATCACCTGTCAATCAAACTGCACGGGATGTGCAAGTTGTGCATCAACATCACACGTTCAAACATCAACATGTTCTAATCATTGCAAAGGTTGCGCAAGTTGCACAATTAAGCAGTAATTGAATTTCTGATATAGCGATCAACGTTATATTACAAATAGTTTAGGGTTCCCCATTGAGATCTTCTCTCCTCGGTTAGGTCTCAATGGGGTTTTTCATTTTAAATATATACTCTTTGCGTTATTTTAAAAGAAAAAGGGCTACGTTGCGAACAACGTAGCCCAAATATGTTTCTAACGGATAACCGTTAAGAATTACATAATTTCGCCCATTTTCTTGTAAAAGGCCATACGACGTTTTGCGTCTTCTTCAGCTTCTTTATACAATTCTTCAGCCATATCTGGAGCAGTTTTCAACAAGGAAGTATAACGTGCTTCGCTACGGATGAATTCTTGGAAGCTTGCAGTTGCTTCGGGAGTTTCCCAAACAAACTTTTTGCCTTCTTCAGCATTTGGGTTATAGCGGTAGAGTGGCCAGTAACCACAAGCTACAGCGCGTTTTTGCTCAGTTTGAGTTTTGCTCATATTGATACCGTGAGCGATACAAGGAGCGTAACACATAAGAACGGAAGGACCGTTGTGCGCTTCAGCTTCGAGGAATGCAGTAAGGGTTTGTTGACGGTTAGCACCCATTGAAGTAGATGCCACATAAACGTCACCATAGCTCATGCACATGAAACCGAGGTTTTTCTTAGTTTTACGTTTACCTGCAGTCGCAAATTTAGCCACAGCACCGATAGGGGTAGCTTTAGAAGCTTGACCACCTGTATTGGAGTAAACTTCAGTATCGAGAACAAGGATATTGATGTTACGGCCAGAAGCCACAACGTGATCAAGACCACCGAAACCAATATCGTATGCCCAACCATCACCACCGATAATCCAAACGGATTTATCAACGAAGTAATCTTGGAGTTCATCGATTTTTTCGAGGGTTTCTTTGCACTCAGCACAAACGTTTTTCACAGCTTCAGGGAGAAGTGCTTTAACAGCATCTTGAGCTGCGATTGCTTCAGCATCAACTTTTGCCCAGAGTTCGAGACATTTTGTAAGCGCTGCTTTAAGAGGCTCGTTTGAGCATTTGCAGTTAGCGAGTAATGACTCTACATTCATTTTAAGTTGAGCGCGGTTTGCATCGATAGCTAAACGCATACCGAAACCGTTTTCAGCATTGTCTTCAAAGAGGGAGTTCGCCCATGTTGGACCGCGACCATCTTTAGTTGTTGTGTAAGGAATCGTTGGGAATGTACCGCCATAGATTGAAGAACAACCTGTTGCGTTTGAAGCGATAATACGCTCACCGAAGAGCTGAGTCATCAAACGAACATAAGGAGTTTCACCACAACCAGCACATGCGCCAGAGAATTCAAATAATGGTTTCAAGAAACCTGAACCTTTAACAGTGCTAATTTTGTTTGTACCTAAAACGTTGTCGCGTGCAGCGTCAAAGAACTCGTAGTTAGCCACTTCGCCAGCTTCGCGTTCAACATCTGCAGGAGACATAACCAATGCTTTTTCTTTCGCAGGACATACGTCAATACATACGCCACAACCTGTACAGTCATCACAATAAACTTGGAGACGGTATTTGAGGCCTTCTTGTTTAGGCACAGGTTCTTTAGTTACGAATGAAGCAGGTGCACCTTGGAGATCTTCTTCTGAGAGAAGTTTTGCACGAATGGTTGCATGAGGACATGCGTTAACACATTGGTTACATTGGATACAATTTTCAGGGATCCATTTAGGTACAGTTGGAGCGATACGACGTTTTTCTAAGCAGCTTGTTCCAGTTGGAAGTGAGCCGTCGAAAGACATTTTTGATACAGGAATATCGTCACCTTTCAAGAGAATTGAAGGCTCGATAATATCTTTTGCAAATGCGCTTGCGTCATCAGCAATCAATTTGGGAGAAACAAAAGATTTAGTGATTTGTGCAGGCACTTTAACTTCTTGCAATGCAGCAACAGTTGCGTCAACACAGCTCCAGTTCTTTTGGATCACTTCTTCACCTTTGCGTTTGAAAGTTTTTTCAATCGCTTTTTTGTAGAGACCAATGGCTTTTTCTGATGGGAGAACGCCAGAGAGGTGGAAGAATGCAGTTGCCATCACGGAGTTGATACGTGCGCCAAGACCGTTTGCTTTAGAAATTGCCAAAGCATCGATGTTGTAGAATTTCAACTTTTTGTTGATGATAGCTTCTTGGAGATCTTTTGAGAGGTGGTCGAACACTTCGTCAGCAGGATAAGCTGAGTTCAAGAGGAAAGTACCGCCTTCTTGGATATTTTCGAGCATCGCATAACGACCAATATAGGATGGGTTATGGCAAGCGACGAATTTTGGAGAGTTCACGAGGTAGGGTGAACGGATCAAAGAGTTACCGAAACGGAGGTGAGAGATAGTAATACCATAAGATTTCTTTGAGTCATAAACAAAGTAACCTTGAGCATACATATCAGTGTTATCACCAATGATTTTGATGGTATCTTTATTTGCACCAACAGTACCGTCAGAACCTAAGCCCCAGAAGATACAACCTGTTACGTCGTCAGAATCCGTATTGATTTCTTCTTCGACTTTCAAGCTAGTGTTAGTTACATCGTCATTGATCCCGATAGTGAAACCATGGAAGCATGCGCCATCGAGGTGTTTGAAGATGGTGTTAACCATTGATGGTGAGAACTCTTTAGAAGAGAGACCATAACGACCACCAATTACTTTAACATCTTTAAGATCAGTTGTATCTGCAAGAACAGTCACAACATCTTGGAAGAGAGGTTCACCTAAAGAACCAGGTTCTTTAGTACGGTCTAATACAGCAATTTTCTTAACAGTTTTTGGAAGAACTGCGAGGAAATGTTTGGTTGAGAATGGACGATAGAGACGGACTTTGAGAAGACCCACTTTTTCGCCTTTTTTAATTAAGAACTCAACAGTTTCTTCGATGGTTTCACATGAAGAACCCATAGAGATGATCACTTTAGTTGCATCAGGTGCACCCACGTAATCAAAAGGTTTGTATTGACGACCTGTAAGCTCGCCAACTTGAGCCATGTATTTTTCAACAATACCAGGAATTGCATCATAATATTTATTGCTGCACTCACGGCCTTGGAAGTAAACGTCAGGGTTTTGAGCCGCTACTTTAACGTAGGGTTTTTCAGGACGCATTGCGCGGTCACGGAAACGTTGAACAAACTCTGGATTAACCAATTTTTTCATATCTTCGTAGGAGATTTCTTCCACTTTTTGAATTTCGTGTGAAGTACGGAAACCGTCGAAGAATGAGAGGAATGGAACTTGAGCTTCGAGTGTTGCAAGGTGTGCAACCAAAGCTAAATCCATTGTTTCTTGAACAGAGGCTTCCGCTAAAAGTGCGAAACCTGTGTTACGAACAGACATCACGTCGGAGTGATCACCGAAGATTGCCAAAGATTGGCAAGCCACCGCACGTGCGGATACATGGAAAACAGTTGGGATCATTTCCCCAGCGATTTTGTACATGTTTGGGATCATCAAGAAGAGACCTTGTGATGCAGTAAATGTGGTGGTGAATGCACCAGCAGATAATGAACCGTGAACGGCACCAGCAGCACCAGCTTCAGATTGCATTTCTGTTACGGAGAGTTCTTGACCCCACATATTCTTACGATTTTGTGCAGACCAAGCATCAACAAATTCACCCATATCTGATGAAGGGGTGATTGGGTAAATCGCAGCAACTTCACTGAATGCGTATGCAACGTGTGCAGCAGCCTGATTACCAGTAATGGTGACCATTTTTCCCATTGTTTGTGTTCCTTTAGGGTTTTGGGTTGTAATGATAAATCCGATTCATGGAGATATCTATTTTTTAACGAGAGACTCAAATCTATGTTTTTATAATATAACGCCTAACCGCTCAAAATCAATCTCTTTTTTAAATAAAATTTTAATTTTTTATATAAATCAGCATTTTTATATCTATTTTCTCAAAATTTGCATCAATTAACTTAAAAAAGAAACACCTAACTTATTTTTGTATCTCAGCTAACAAGAGTTACGCGTATACATATTTATATATTATAAGGGTGTACCATGTAAAAACTGACGTTGCCCCACAGATTGAGGCAAATCATAGATTTCAGAAGTTACCCATTTCACACCATCGCGATAACAAGGATCATTGCCTTGTGTTTCTGTTTGGACTTGTTCAGGCGTTTGATACAAAATCACGTGTCCTTTTGCTTTCACCATCTTAAGACCTTCAAGCAAAATACGCGAAGGCTCTGCAACAGCGCGTGCAGTTAAAATATCAAATTTTCCTTGAAATTCCTTCAAATGACAAAGCTCACGACCACGCCCTGTCACGACCATTAAATTGGTTAAACCTAACGACTCTCCTGCACTACGCACAAAATTTGTTTTTTTACCAATTGAATCGATTGCAGTGATGTGGATTTGCGGAAACGCTGTGGCTAAAACTAAGGAAGGAAATCCCCCTCCGCAGCCTAAATCCACCCAACGCATCCCTGCTTTAAAGGCCTCAGGATGAGCAACACCAATATAAAGGGAATCCATCACATGTTTAAACCAAAAGCCTTCATCCGAAGTAATTCGCGTAAGATTTACTTTGGAATTGGCCTCTATTAAAAGAGCATGTAACTGCTCCATTTTTTGTTTAAAACGAGGAATATCAGCCACGCCACACGCTTCGAGAAGCACATCTTTAATCTCTACAGGAATCATAAACAAAAACCTCCTACAATCATAAGCAAACCATAGACAAGCAAGACCACCGAAAATACCATGCGTTTGAGTGCATGTTCGGGATGTGCCAAATACATTAAAAAGTCACGCAACCAGTAAGGTTTCGCAGCAAAAAGAACGCCCGCCACCCCGACAATAAAATTAAGAAAAACCACTGTTTTTACGCAAATATTAGGTTCGGGGCAAAACGCAAAAGTATAGTTTGCAAACGCATAGGCCCACATAATCATAAGTCCTGCAAGTGCGCGCGCTAAAAGGAAGTCGACAAAAACAATACACACACCGGCAAGAATTAACCAAAGAATCACAAAAGAGGTAGGATCCCAATCTGTAAAAAAGAGAACGCGAACATGTTCGCCGACCCATAACATTACGGTGAGCGTCATCACACCCCCAACAAGACGATTTCGAGTTATTGCGCCTAATTGACGAAAGTTATAGTGTCGAATTCGGGGTAAAAACAAAGCGCCGACAAGCGTTAAAACGCCCAACGAAATAGTGATAATAGAGAGCAGAGTATCAGTCATTAAAATGTATCCTTATTAAATTAAACATAAACAATATAATT
>CAZIVM010000080.1:6783-11450 GCA_964542845.1 uncultured Victivallales bacterium | reverse complement strand
GAAGATGGGCAATACGGGTAAAAAATCCTAAGATTTTGTCACGAAGACGAATCCGTGCGCCATCAAAAGGCATTGGGATTGCGTGAGAATCGCGTAACCATTCCCATGCGCCCACGAGAAGTGGGATGACTAAGAAAATGAGGATCCATGGATATTGGAAAGTCATAGAGAATTACTCCTTGCTTCGCGTTCAGTTGCGATCAGTTCAAGAATATCTGTTTGAGGGACTGCTCCGTTTTCAGATTCAAACAACGCGTATTCGATTTTGTCATAAACCTTGCCCCATAAGGGATCGTGTCGGAGTTGATAAATTAAGCGTTCAACGCGCATTTCGGGGAGTTGACGCACCTCGGCAAATGCCGCAAAGAACGCCATCAGAAAACGAACTTTTTCAACTTCATTGACTTCCGTTTTCCAGTTCGAAATCATATCAAAAAGAATATCGAGTGCTGGCACTTGTGGGGTCGGAGGAGGAGGCGGAAGAGGACGTTCGCGCGTGAGGTAACGATATATTAAAAATGCGGGAAGTGAGATGCCCCAAAAAATAAAGAACGCCCAAATCCAGTAGAGATAAGGGATATAGAATGAACGATAGGTATGTGTCCACGGATGGGTGGATGGACGAATAATGCCAGAATCTTGCGGTTCAAGCAAACTTTCTCCCACAACCCAAATCGGGGATGCGTACTCTGGGGTGAACTCAATAAAGTTGCGCAAATCATATTTATCCGTATCTAAAACAGCAAAAGCGATGGTCCATTTCATCCATTGAGAATCAGACGTGGGTTCACTTTTCCAAAAACGAATCCATACATTTTGTTCGCCTTGAAGTGGCATGCGCTGAAGGGTAGTTTCGGCTGGAAGTGTGAGTTCAAGTTCGCGATCGAGTCCGACCCATGAACTGTCTTGTCCGCAGACCCCTAAAGGTGCCATAATTAAAACTAAAATATAAAGTAAGAATTTCATTAGCGAATCTCCCGAACAAGCGCATTGCGTTTGGCTAAGTAATGACGCAATGCCATCACAAATGGTTTTTCAATCGAAATCGGCAAATAATCGGCTTGTAAACGATGAAGCATTTGGGGAAGGGTGTCGCTGTTGCCCCATGCGGTTTGTGAGACGGCACTAAAGCAACGTCCACTCTCTGCTTCACGGACACGGAAGATTGCATGTCCTTTCTCTCCATGTTCGATGGGATCGATAAGATGAATCGCCAACAAGTCGTGTTGACACGCAATACGTTTCATCGCTTCATACGCCGTCTCATCATGAAAATCTGAAATCACAATCACCATTGAACGATTGCTTAACGAGGGTAACCAGCGTTTGACTGTATCAAAAAAAGTGGTTTTCTCTCCGAGTTGGTAATGACGCAATTGCAAGGCTTGTTGCATGAGCTGTCCGCGTGATAACGTTGGATTCAAGAGGATTTCACGTTCCCCCAAGCCCAAAATGCCGACAGGGCTCATGCGTTGTTGCGCTGCGAGTCCAATCGCTGTTAAAATGCGTAATCCTTGAACGTATTTACTCGCTTTAACAGATGATACTGTCATAGAGCCCGATGTGTCAAAGAGTAACCAAATCGGCATCCGTTTAGGCGCTTCGTATTCTTTGACATGAAACTTTCCTGTCCGCGCTGTAACGCGCCAGTCGATACTTTTTACTGGATCGCCAGGAACGTAGTAACGCGATTGCGCATAATCCATCCCTGTTCCGAAAAACGGAGAGGGGTCAGCGCCATAATTTAACGCATCTGCGAGTTTCTTTACAATGAGTTCAAAGCGTTTCCCGTCTAACGGGGTGACATCGCTTTCGTTAACGCGTAAGGTAGCCATTTAATTATGCCAATCCTGATAAGATCTCGTTAAGTGCAGTGGCAGCGCTGCGACCTTCGGCAACGGCTTCATAGTTGGCACGGAGACGATGCAAAATAACGTCTTCGGCTAAGGCGTACATATCTTCAGGGATCACGTAGTCGCGATCATTAATATAAGCACGCGCACGTGATGCGGTAATCAATGCGATTCCTGCACGGGGCGAACATCCTAATTCTAAATCGGGGTGAACGCGAGTTTGGCGTGTCAATTCAACACATTTTTGGAGGAATGTTTCGCTGACATGCACTTTTTGTACCGCTTCCATCGCATCAACAAGGCTTGACAATGATTCGGCTTTGGTATCCTCAACCATATCAAAGGCAGATTGGGGAATTGCGCCCCCATCTTCGGTGCGTTTAATGACAAGATTCATTTGTTGATTGAGAATGCTAAGTTCTTCGCTTTCAGTAGGATAGTCTAAACGGTGACACATCATAAAACGGTCGAGCTGAGCTTCGGGGAGTTCAAACGTTCCGCTTTGTTCAATCGGGTTCTGTGTAGCAATCACTAAGAAGGGGGCAGGCAAACGATAGGTTTGACCGCCAATAGTGACTTTGCGTTCTTGCATCGCTTCGAGCAAAGCACTTTGAACTTTAGGTGTCGCACGGTTAATTTCATCGGCAAGGAGCAAATTGGTAAAAATAGGCCCTTTGATGGTTTTAAATTCACTGGTACGTTGATCTAAGATTTCAGTTCCTACGATGTCGGAAGGGAGCATGTCAATGGTGAACTGTACGCGACTGGATTGCAAATCAATCGCTTTAGAAATGGTGTTAACCAAAAGTGTTTTCGCTAAACCTGGCATCCCTTGAAGCAAGAGGTGTCCGCCCGTGAGAAGGGCAATTAAGGTGCGTTCAACCATGGTGTCTTGTCCGACAACAACTTTACCCACTTGAGTTCTAACATTACGAATGAATTGTGGCATTTTTTTTCCTTTGTTTAAATAACTTTATGATAATTTGCGATTATATTTTGAGTATGATTTGCGGATTCGAACCTATGGCGTTAACATAACACTGCGCTCCCAACGGAATACAGCAGTTTGGCGATTCATGACCAAACATCACGCCACTAACCACAGGCCCTTTCACTTTCTTTGCATAGTGAGAAATCACTTCTGAGAAAAGTTCAGGATGATCTAAGTCTGTAAAATAACCGAGGAGGAGTCCATTAATTTCAGAGAGGATTCCTGCACACTCTAGATGCGCTAAAAAGCGATCAATTTTACGTAACGGTTCGCCGACATCTTCAATCAATAAAATATGATTTTTGAGATTTGGCATATAAGGTGTCCCGATTAACGATTGAAAAATAGAGAGGTTCACTGGTAGAATTTTGCCTGTTGCTTCGCCCGTTTGATAAACATGATGTGTTTTCAATGGAAGATTAAACTGTCCTTTCCGTGATAACGCCCAACGCATGGAGTTTTGTGTTTCTTGATGGGTGGCTTCAGTTGGGAAACGTCCCACATGAATTCCGGCAATTGGGGTTCCGCTTTTGCGTGTGTACATTGCAAGGAGTAAGGCTGTAATATCGCTAAAACCCATTAAAATATGTTGGTCGAATTTCTCCCAGTTAATTTGGGAGAGGAGTCGCATTGAACCATAACCACCTCGCACACACCAAATCATATCAACATTTGCATCCAATGTCAAATGGAGGTCGTCCAGACGCGATATATCGTCGCCTGCAAGATAGGGTAATGAGGTTTGGGCAAAGATAGAGGGTGAGTAATGTACTTCTACCCCCATCGTAGAAAGCGATTCTATTACAGGAGAGACCATCTCTTTTGGCGTGTGGCTTGCGGGCGCAACAATCCCAATTTTCCTGATATTCTCAGGAAAATATTGTAATTTTTGATTTAAGATTGTTTGATCTTGCATACCCCTTGCTCCTTAAGTAAAGAAATTAATCTTCGAGTTCAGGGTCCGTTGGAAGCGCTTCAACAATGTCGGCACGATCCGAGAAGTTGCCGACATTCTTGTCTTGGTCAACAACACTTGGCATGACGCCACGTTTCGACTCGCGAATAAACTGTACAAAATAAGCAACTTGTGGAATGGTTCCATCTTCTTCCATAATTTTTTCAAGGGCTTCAGTCTTATTCATTGCACTAAAATAATAGGTCTTGATTGCACGATTAACCGCTGAGCGTGTTTTGACATCGTAGCCCGCACGTTTTAATCCGACACTGTTCATTCCGACAATAGCACCTCGTTCGTTTGTGATACAGAATGGAGGAACATCTTGACGATATCCGCCTAAGGGACTCATCATCGCCAATGCGCCAATACGACAGAATTGGTGCATGATTACGTAGCCGCTAATCACGGCGCCAGGGCCCACTTCAATGTGTCCTGAAAGTGCGGTATTATTTGCGATGGTCACATTGTCTGCAATTTGGCAGTCGTGTGCAATATGGACAAATCCCATGAATAAGCAATGGTTGCCAATCACGGTTTTTTTGCCTTCAAATGGTGGACGATGAATTTGAACATATTCGCGGATTACGGTGTCGTGACCAATTTCGGTGTAAGAAACTGTTTTAGGATCGCAACGGTGATCTTGGGGTTGTTCGCCGACGAGGGCGCCTAAGTAGACGCGGCAGTTTGCGCCCATGGTGGTATATTGTGCAATTTTAGCATGAGAATGAATATGGCAATTATCGCCAATGACGACATCATCTTCAATTACTGCAAAGGCATCTACGCGTACATTTTCGCCCAATTTAGCGTTAGGAGAGACACAGGCCATAGGATGAATCATTGAAGTCATTTTATTTCCTTGGGT
>CAZIVM010000080.1:0-6773 GCA_964542845.1 uncultured Victivallales bacterium | reverse complement strand
CAATGTCAAGTCCTCTAATCTTTATCAACTTGTTTTTTTGAAAGAATTTCGTTAATATTCAAAAAAAATGCTTTGCTTTATTGAATTTTAGATAAAAAAGATGTATATTGTATAAAAAGAAATAATGTAAATAGATAAAGGAATTAAAATATGGTTAAACATGTGATAGTATCTGTTCACGATTGGGCACCTAATTATTATGAAGAACTTGTTGCGATTGTTAAGGGGCTTGATCAACTTGCCATTCAAGAGCGAGCTCATTTAGTTGTCCCATACTTTGCTAAAAAATATCATCTTGCGAATGCGAATGCGTTTAATGAGTTGGTGATGGAAGAACGTGAAAAAGGGAGTGAAATTAGTTTGCATGGAATTCATCATAATTATGCTGAGTTTTACCGCGCAAATTACGATACAGCAAAAGCTTATATTTCTGAAGGACTTCAAATTTTTACGGATGCGTATGGTTTTGTTCCTCCGGGTTTTGTGGCGCCACAATGGGTGCAAAGTCAAGGGAGTTTAAGAGCGGTATATGAGGCTCAGTTTAAGTATACAGAAACCTTGCGTGCATTTCGTCCGCGTGACAAAAAAATGGTTCACGCATATCCCTTGAATTATGACTGGGGGATTGTGATGCTTGATTATATGATGAGTCGTTGCAACGCAAGATCTATTGCGCATTATTCTAATGATTTATTACGTTTTGCGATTCATCCAATGGATGTTAGAAATGGTCTTTTCCCTGTGATTATGAATCACTTAGATCAAATTAAACGTTTGGGTGCTGAGTTTATCACCGCTGAACGCTATACCGATGAGGTCGCGGTTTTATGAACGAACAACAATCGTATAAAGGCAAAAAACTCCTTTTGTTGAGTGGGCCAATGGGGACAGGGCATGTTCAAGCAGCGAATGCGTTGAAAGCGTGGGCGCATCGACTCTATCCTGAAATTGATGTGGTGCATCATTCGGCAGAAGAATATATGTCTCCCATGGCGATATTTGTTTATATCAAATTTTACCATTATATGTTGCGTCATTTTGCGTTTTTGTGGCGATACATTTATCAGTGCGTGAACCGTCCTCAATCAAAACCTTCACTCTTAGGGATATTTTTTGAAAAACTCGGATTCTCTGCCAAAGAAGCCATTTTGAAATTAGTCGATGATTATCAACCCGACTATATTATTTGCACACACTTTTTGGCGGGAAATATTTTAGCCGATGCGCGTGCACGTGGAAAGGTGTTGCCTATTACGGCGATTGTGATTACAGACTTTTCAATTCATTGGGCGTATGTTCACCCTGAAATCGATCTCTTTTTTGTCACGACAGCGAGCATGGCTCTTATCCTTCATTTGCGTGGAATCGGACGTTATAAAATTTTTGTGAGTGGGTGTCCCACACAACCTATGTTTGCGGAAGAGCCTACCCGTGAAGAAATTGAAGTCTTACGAAAAGATTTGAGTTTGCCAGATGGCGATTTTGTGATGGTTATGATGGGAGGAGAAAGTATTGGTCGTGTTGAGGCAATTTCTCAGAAATTATTAGAGTGTTTTCCGCAAATTCATGTTTTGGCAATGACAGGGAAGAATGAAAAATTGTTTGAGCGACTTGAATCCATTAAAGGTAAACAACCTTTTAAGAATCGCCTTATTCCTATTCCGTTCACAACACGCGTGCGTGATTATATGGCATTGAGCTTTGTTTTAATTTCTAAGCCTGGTGGAATTTTTACAACGGAAGGGTGGTCGATGAATCGACCTTTAGTTTTGATTGATCCTATTCCTGGGCATGAAGAGAAAAATGCAATTTATCTTTCATCGCAAGGTGTTGCTGCGATGGCTAATTCCATCGAAGAACTTGCTTATATTCCCATGAATCCGAATGCAACATGGATTGAAATCATTAAGCGAAATCAGAAACTTCAGCCAATGGGAGATGCTGGCGAAAAAATTCTGGATATTGTTTTGCATGAATCTAAAGATGTGAAACCCCATGCGTGATTTATGGCTCGAAAACGTAATCGAATTTATGTAGAAATTACGAATATTTGCAATCGCTCCTGTTCATTTTGCCCTACGCTTCAGCGTCAGAAAGAGATGATGTCGCTTTGTTTTTTTGAAGAGATATTACCTCAACTTCAGCATCATGCAACGCAACTTTTTTTTCATGTGATGGGAGAACCCTTACTTCATCCTCAACTGGGTGCATTTATTGAAAGTGCTTCGCGATACAATTTACCAGTGAATATTACAACGAATGGGACGCTTTTGCAAGGCGAAAACGCCCACCATTTGTTTCATAAGAATGTGAGACAAATTAATATATCGCTTCATGCCTTGCAACCTACGGAGAAAGATCTCTTAGATGATATTCTAAAATTTGCGAATGATGTCGTCGCAAAGACCCCTGATAAATATGTGAATTTACGACTCTGGAATCAAGGCGTAAATATTGATAATTCATGGATTATGAGTACTTTAGAATCTATATATCATCTTGAGATTCCCTTGGATACACTGCGTCCATTTCCTTTAAAAGATCGTATAATTTTGCATTTTGAAAATCGTTTTGAATGGCCGATTCATGCACAAAATACGCAGTCCGAAAAAGGATATTGTTTAGGGCTTATTGAACAACTTGCCGTTTTAGTTGACGGAACCGTGGTTCCTTGCTGTTTAGATAGTGAGGGCAAGCTCGCATTAGGAAATCTTCATACACAATCTCTGACACAAATTATTCAAGGCGCGCGTGCACAAAAAATAATTCGGGGTTTTCATCAGCAACAGGCCGTTGAACCGTTATGCAAACAATGCACTTATCGTGAACGTTTTACGCGTGAATAAGGCGTGATATTCCGGTAATTTTACGTGCTAAACCTGTTGTGGGATCGAAGTCAACAACAGCACCATCTAAACGGTAGGGATAGCTCTCTTCTACTGGAAGTCTGTTTGGTAACCCCGTGGTGAATTTATAAAGAACGCTTTCTACGCTTCGTCCTAATACCGAATATTCAGGGCCACACATTCCTAAATCGGTCATATAAGCGGTCCCCTTAGGTAAAATTTTGGTGTCGGAGGTTTGCACGTGGGTGTGCGTTCCCACCACTGCTGTGACGCGTCCATCTAAGAAATAACCCATTGCGATTTTTTCGCTGGTGGCTTCTGCATGGAAGTCAACAATAATCACTTTCGATTTTAATCGTTTTTCATTTAAAATTTGATCGACAATTTCAAATGGACAATATGCGGAATCTTTCATGAAAAGTTTTCCTTGAAGTGCAATCACACCAATGCTAATTCCAGAGGGGGTTAAGTAATCCAAGTAACCGACGCCCGGATGTTTTTTATTGAGGTTGGCGGGTCGGACAATATGTGGAATACGTTGAATATCTGTATCGAATCCTTTTTGATCCCAAACGTGATCGCCCATTGTAATGACATCGACGGTCGGACGAATCTCTTTGGCTAATGGGAGGGTTAATCCACTTCCTGCCGCTGAATTTTCTGCGTTGGCAATAATCGCGCATAATGCAAATTCTTTGCGTAATTCGTCGCCAAGACGGTTAATGGCTACGCGTCCAGGTTTTCCGACAATATCGCCCACGAGTAAAAGATTCATTCCTATTCCTTTCAATAAATTTTATTTCTATTTTAATAATTGTTTCAAAAAAAAGAGCACCCCATGTTTAGAGAGGTGCTCTTGCTTAAATGCGCTTAAACGCTTTTCGTTTCAACTTCAGGAGCAAGTTCCACTTCTGAGGGTTCATCATATTTGATGCCGAAGTGTTTGTTCCACCAGTAAACGATGGGGCTTGCAATAAAGACTGAAGAGTAAGTTCCGATAACTAAACCGAAGAACATGACTAAACCGAAATCAAAGAGTGCTGATCCTCCGCCAATTAACAAGGTTGCAACCGTGATTAAAACAGTTAAAGATGTTAAGATGGTACGGGGAAGTGTTTGATTGACAGATGCATTGATTGTTTGATAGAAGCTACGTTCTGGGAAGAGCTTATGTTGTTCACGAATACGGTCATAGATCACAATGGTATCATTGATAGAGTAACCATAAAGTGTAAGCAATGCAGCAACAACAGTTAATGAGAGTTCTCCGCCTAATAAGACAAAGATACCCGCTGCAATCACTACGTCGTGGAGCAACGCAATAGATGCACCCAATGCAAAGGCAAACTCAAAGCGAAGTGCCACATAAATCATAATCCCTACGGCTGCTAAAAGAATTGAAAGCAATGCCGTTTGAATAAAGGTTGCCCCCACAAGACCATCAATGGACTTCTCTTCGCTATTGGAGTTGGGGTCAATAAGGAATTGGGGGTTAACGGTGTTGATCGCTTGAACAACCATAGGAGAATAACGATCAACTTTAGTGGTCATTTTGGGTTGATTTTTACCCACGATGATTTCAAGAATGTTTTGGTTAATCGTCCCTTTGTAGTTGATTTTAACTTGTTCAATGTTCACCGCTTTAAGGGCATCTAACAATTTAGCTTCAGGGAGCTTATCGCCTTGGTAGAAATAAGTAAGTTGTGTACCACCACGGAAGTCAATTGAGAGCGCGTCTGGTCCACGGAAGATGAATGCGCCTACAGAAATCAAAAGTAAAACTAATGATAAGATAAATGCAAGTTTACGCATTCCTAAGAAGTTGATTTTGATTTTTGTTCCTAATCCAAAGAAATCGAACATTGGAAGCGATTTTGGACGGTCAAAACGTGAGAGAATATCGAAGATAATACGAGTCATGAAGAGTGCCGTGAACATGGAAGTGATAATACCAATGGTCAATACAATCGCAAAACCTTTGACCGCACCTGTTGCAAACCACATTAAGATGATACCGACAATTAAAGTTGTGATATTGGCATCAAAAATAGTAAGGAACGCGCGTGCGTAACCATTTTCGATTGCATGGAGTAAAGATTTTCCAGCTTGAATTTCTTCACGAATACGTTCATTGATCAACACGTTAGCATCCACAGCCATACCGATAGTGAGGATGACCCCTGCAATACCAGGAAGTGTTAAGGTTTGTTGGAAAGCAGAAAGTGCACCTAATACCAAGACAATGTTTGCAACCAATGCGAGGTTGGCAATCCATCCAGATTTTAAGTAATAAAAGCCCATGAAAATCATCACGAGAACTAAAGAAATTAAACCTGCAATCATCCCTGCGTGACTATTTTCTTCACCGAGAGTTTGGTCAACATCATATTCGCCACTCACCACCATTTTGAAAGGAAGGTTACCGCTACCTAAAGCGTTAGCAATGCCTTGGGCTTCGTCGTAAGTGAAAGAACCAGAGATTCTTGCATTTCCAGCCATGATGTGTTCATTCAATGTAGGTGCAGAGTAAAGAACGCCATCAAGAACAATCGCGAGCATGCGATGGGTGTAATCTTTGGTGACACGGCTAAAATCACGTGTGCCGCGGTCGCCAAATGATAATGAAATTTCGAGTTTTCCGTTTTGATCTGTTGTGACGCTGGCTTTACGAATATCGTTACCATTCATTTCTGCTTTAGTTTGAACTAAGTAGTAATCAACCATGGGGATACCTTGTTTATCAACGCGTTGTGTACAACGCATGATTTGGTAGCCGTTAGGAGGACGGTATCCGCGTGGGTTATTTTCTGCAAGTGCTTGTTGATATTTTGCCACTTCTTCTTGATTCATTTCGTAGGGGGCTACCAAATGGAAACGAAGTTTTGCAGCAGCAGTAATCATTTTTTTCAATGCCATTTTTTCTTCTTGTGAACGAAGAGGGGCACGGATACAAACGAATTTACCTTGTTGAATAGAAATTTCTGATTCAAAGATACCGTTGTTTTCTAAACGACGACGAATCGTTTCGCGGGCTTTATCGGTTTTTTCGCTCATGGGGATGTCGCGCATGGCTTGCGTTCCACCTTCTTCATCGGTGAGGTCTGCGAGTTCGATTAAGTACTCTACACCACCTTTGAGGTCGATTCCTAAACGAACCGCTGATGCACATTGATTTTTAACTAAAGAGATGAAATCTTTTGTGGTGCGAAGTTTGGCTGAACTATCGATATGGTCCGCAAGGTTTACCCCGTACAAATCACACGCTTTCATTGTGGCTTCAGCTTCACTAATACGTTCAATACTTGTGGTATCGGTGTAGATTTTTTCAGCTTCGTCTAAAGCAAGTTGAAGTTTAGAATCTGTGGTATTGTATTTAAGCGTTTCTTTTAAGACTTCAGTAAAGTTGCGCTCTGTGATAGGGAAGATAGAGTATGCGAATACTCCAATGACAACTAATGCTAAAATTGCACGGAAAAGTACCGGGCGTTTATTTTGGTTTAACATGACTTATTTCCCCTCTTCAGTTGGAATGACTTCTGCAATTGCAGCTGCAACAATTTCGATACTTGTATTGTTTGCAATTTCAATCATGACTGTTTTTTCATTAACTTTAGAAATGGTGCCAAAAATTCCGCTTGTTGTCATGACGCGGTCGCCTGCTTTAATTGAATTAATTAACGCTTGGCGAGCTTCTTGTTGTTTCTTTTGTGGGCGAATCATCATGAAATAGATAATTGCGATAAAGATTGCGCCATAGACAGCGATAGTCATCCATGGGGATTGTTCTGCAGCCACAAGATGCGCTGAACTATCGGTTGCGATAGTTTGGTTTGCAGTATCGATTACTGCTTGAGCAATGAGTCCAAGAGAATTCATGGTTCATCCTTTCTTTTTGTTTAAATCTTAATTATTGTGGAAATTCAATTC
>CAZIVM010000079.1:0-11478 GCA_964542845.1 uncultured Victivallales bacterium | reverse complement strand
CCTATGAAACATCGACATATCTTGCCTTTTTCTCTCCTGATTCTCTATTTTTTTCTTTCTATAATTTTAGGGATATCCCCCCATGATCGCACCATTTGGTTAGCTGAAAATTCAATCATTTGGGCAACCATTATCACCTTACTTATCCTTTATATTCGTAGAGTAAGATTCTCTAATATTGCCTATATACTTGTAATGATTTTCATTGTGTTGCATACGATTGGCGGACACACCACTTTTGAGCTTGCCCCTTTTGAATGGATTAAAAATATGTTTGCTTTTGAACGCAATCATTATGATAGAATTTGTCATTTTTTAGTGGGCACATTTGCGTTTATGGCTCTTGAATACATTGAATCACGACAACTCACTTTGTCAAGAAAATTTGCATATATCGTTGTAATTATGGGAATTTTCGGGTATGCAGCCATCTTTGAACTCATCGAATGGGGATTCGCAGAAATCGCAGACCCCGAAGCGGGTGCCGCATTTTTGGGATCTCAAGGCGATGTATGGGATGCACAAAAAGACATGCTTGCCGATGGACTCGGCGCCATATTTACAAGCATTTTATATAGTATTTATTATAAAAATAAAAAACCGACAATAGAATCACTTTCAGAGTGATTTATCATAGATTTTCAAATAACGATAGATTATTATATCATATTAATCAACAAGAAGTTATAAAATAAAAAAACAAAAATATACAGTATTAGATTAAAACAAATCATCTTGCTGATAAGGTGAAAGTATTTCAGAAACAGGGCTAAAAGTACGACGATGTTCAGGGAGAACCCCGTACTTATAAATGGATTCAATATGTAACGCCGTTCCATACCCTTTATGCGATTCAAAACCATATTCTGGATGCAATTTCGCATAATCTCGCATCCATTGATCTCTGTGTGTTTTAGCGAGAAGAGATGCAGCTGCAATGCTTGCACTTTTGGCATCACCTTTCACGATTGTTTTGACAGGCTTCTCAATCGTCTTAGGCTTCCGATTCCCATCAATAAAATAAAGTTCCGCTTCAGAGAGCTGTTCCGCTACACGCGCCATACCAAGCATGCGCGCTTGAAAAATATTATACTTATCAACTTCATCTGCGGAGAGTTCTACAATCGCATACTGAATGCCTGGAATAGCAAGAATACGCGCTTTGATAATCTCTCTATTTTCCTCTGAAATTTGTTTAGAATCAAACACATACGGAATTTCTTCAATATCGGGAGGGAATATAACTCCCGCAACCACAAGCGGTCCAATCAGGGGTCCTGCCCCTGCTTCATCAATCCCACAAATCGACAAAAAACCCCCTTCTCGCGCCTCACGTTCAAGGGCAAAAAGAGGGTCTGTCGCCGTCTGAATCAATGCAGTAATTTGCTTCGATTTAGCGGAAGATCTCATCGATGATTATTTGGCATCCATGCGTTTTTCTTTAACTCGAGCAGCTTTACCAATTTTATCACGGAGGTAATAAAGTTTTGCACGTTTAACATCACCACGACGCTCAACTTGGATTTTAGCAATACGGGGTGAGTGTAATGGGAATACGCGCTCAACGCCTTGACCAAAGGTCACGCGACGCATTGTGAAGGTTTCAGTGATACCTGAACCTGAACGCGCGATGACTAAACCAGTGAAGACCTGAATACGCTCAGTTGTACCTTCAATGATTTTGTTGTGGACGCGGAGGGTGTCGCCTACGTTGAATGCAGGGTGTTGGCTTGTAGCCTGTTCTTTTTTGATTTTGTCCATGACGTTCATAGTGTGTGTCTCCTTCTAGGATAGTTGGACGGGATTTTTTGACGAATTTTTCTTATTGAAACTTAACTTAAATTGCTTATGGCTCTTCTAACAAATCGGGACGACGTTCACGTGTGCGTTCAAGCGATTGCGCTTTACGCCACTTCTCTATCGCCTTATGATCCCCTGAGAGTAAAACTTTCGGGACCTCTTGTTCCATAAAAACACGAGGACGTGTGTATTGTGGGTATTCCAACAAACCCCCTTCATCTGAAAAAGATTCAGAAACCGAAGATTCATCACAACCCAGTACACCCGGAATCAATCGTACTGCGGCATCTACCATAACCATTGCAGCTAAATTGCCATTGGTTAAGACATAATCACCAATCGAAAGTTCGATGTGATCAAACGCATCTATGGCGCGTTGATCCATCCCTTCGTAGTGACCGCAGACGAATACGAGATGTGGTTTTTCAGAGAGCTCACGGGCGATACTTTGATCAAATCGCCGACCCGCTGGCGAGGTGAAAATGAGCGTACTCTCAGGACGAATCACTGATTGTATCGCTTTATAGAGAGGCTCGGGTTTCATCACCATACCCGGGCCACCCCCGAACGGACGGTCATCAACCGTGCCCCGTTCGTCATCCGCAAAATCGCGGATATTAATTGCATTCACGTTAATATACCCTTGCTCACGCGCCCTTTTAATGATTGATTCATCAAAGGGTCCGAAAAAGCTTTCGGGGAACAATGTTAATATATCAACATCAAATGCCATAGGACTTAGTCCACAACTTCAATCAAAACACGTTGTTGGATGCGGCTTGCTGCACCGTTGACCAAGGAACGGATAGCCACGATGGTTTTGCCACGTTTGCCAACCACTTTACCCACATCGGGTTTAGCGCAGTTAATTTTGATACGAATTGCGTTGTTTTCAGCAGGCTCAGACTCTACGCTGACTGCTTCTGGATTATCGACTAAACCGCAAACAATGTATTCCACAAACTTTTCGAGTTCTGGATTTTCGGTTGCGATTGCTGTCGCTGCAAAGCCTTCTTCTGTTTGTACCACTTCAGGGACAATAGATTCGACTTCACATTCTTCAGAGGTATTTCCTCCAAAAATAGATTTGAAAAAGTTCTTAATCACATTTTCCTCATTTCATTATTATTATATATGCAACACTTCTATCCCTTGCACGGGGAAACAATAGTCAAACTATTGTCAGACGAATAATTCGAAAGGATTTAAACGTAATTATTCAGCAGCTGGGGCTTCTACTTCTGCAGGAGTCTCAGTGCCTTCAACTGGAGCTTCTACTTCTGCAACAGGTGCAGCTTTACGTGCGCGACGTTTGGTTGGTTTTGCGCTTTCACGAGCAGCAACTTCTGCTTTGAAATCTGCAAGTGTTTTAGATTTTCCAGCTTTTGCACGATTTACAATTGCTTTAACAGTATCAGAAGGAATAGCACCAACGGAAACCCAGTAATCATAACGCTCTACGTTAACAGACTCATTGCTGCGACGTGGATCGTAGAAACCGATTTCTTCGATAGTTGCGCTATCGCGACCAGATGTTTGTGGGAGAATTGCGATACGGAAAGATGCGTCATTTTTCTTTCCAACTTTTTTAAGGCGAATACGTACAGCCATGTTTTGTTCCTTTGGATTCAGTTTGAGTTAATTAGCTTTACACATCTAAATTGCGGGGTTCGGACAAAGACAATTCGTGCGTAAAAAATTTTCTAGTTATATAATATACACGATATTGACTTTTTTTCAAGTCTAATCAGCATTTTTTCATGCCATTTTAAAACTTAAAAGGGAAAATAAGGCTAAATTTATAGCCAGTCAGGACGTTCCTCATCCTTTTTTTCAGCTTTTTGTGAAGATTTTTTTGTTGTTTTTTGCTCTATTTCATCATTAAAAACATCATCAGACGCCTCTTCATCTTTATCTTTCGATGTTTTTTTACCTTTCATCAACGTCTTGGGAACATCGAGCTTAGTCATCCCATCTAAGACAATGTGGAAAACGCGCGTCCGCGTCTCATTATCCAATCGATCTTCAGCCACTTTTCCATAAACAAAAATGTAATCGCCTGATTTTAAGTTAGAGTGTTCTGTTTTTGAATTTTTTTTCAAAAGGATCAATGGAAGAGGGGAAAGTGTTTCAGGCATCAAGTAAGCGTTCCCATCAATACGACGCTCTAACATATAGTTGTAAAACTTTGTTTCATAATTAAAAAAACGTGTAAGAAACACCACTTTTTTACCGCGATAATTTTCAGGAGTCAACATTAACTGCTCTACATTGACATAATTGTATCCCTTTTTAGTCATAGTCACGCGCGCTTGCATCATGGCACTATCCATAAACGCCTTGAATTCAGGCACCCATTTCGACTCAACTTTTTCATTCTTGTCTCGTTGCGTTTTACGTGTTTTGGTTCGTGTGGCCAAACGATTTGCATCATTTGAAACTTTTCGTTCTTCAGCTTTCTCTTTCTGACGCGCCTCACGCCTCACCTCACGTTTTGACTTCAATTGACAAACATTCCAAGTTTCACTTGCATTTACACAACTCATGATCGCTATAAAACATACGAATAACAAAGTTTTCATTGATTCACCTCTCTAAATTAAAGTTTGAATTCTTACAATTTAATAACGGATTATCTTAATAAAATCTACAAACTTCTTTATAATAATTTACATTATATCTATATTTTACACTTTTCAATACATTAAAAATAGAAGATTATATAACGTCTCTCTTTTTCACCCTTGAATTTTAGTGCATATAGTGATATATTATGCCACATTAATCAACTAGAAACTCATGTAAAGGTGAAAAAATGAACTCTTATCGTACATTATTAACATCATTAGGATGCGCTGGCGTTGTCGGACTTCAATCCATGCACGCCCCTATGTTAGCCGCTGAAGAGAAATCCGAAAAACAACAACGCCCTAATATCGTTTTTTTCTTAATTGATGATATGGGTCCTTTCGATACATCTGTTGAGTTCTTTTCCAAAAAATTACCTCAAAATAGTTATTTCAAAACCCCTAATATGCAGCGACTCGCTAAGCAAGGGGTCACGTTTACGCGTGCCTATGCATGCCCCGTCTGCTCCCCTTCTCGCGTCTCTATCATGACAGGGATGAATGCGGCGCGACATCGCGTGACCACATGGACATTCCTCTGGAACAAAAGCACCGATGACGCTCCGGGACAAAGTAAACTTAAACTCCCTCAATGGAATTATAACGGCATTGCTGTTCAGCCTGATGTTCCTAACTCCATCTATTGTCCCGAACCTCTTCCCAAACGTATGCGTGATGCCGGATACCAAACGCTTCATATTGGAAAAGGACACTTTGGATCAACGAAAGTCCCTGCCCCATATCAAACGGCAGAAGACCCCATCCGTCTCGGTTTCGATAAGAACATTGGCGGTTGGGCAGGCGGATCTCCTCAAACCTATTATCCCCCTTACATGAAAGGTTGGGGCAGACAACATGGTTTGCCCGGACTCGAAAAATATAATCAACCCACAGGGCGTGCTGGGACGCATTTAACCAAAGCGCTCTCCATCGAAGCCGAACATCTCATTGATAGTGCGCTTGAAAAGGATGCGCCATTTTTCCTTTATTATTCGCACTATGCGGTACATACGCCTTTTGAAATGGATGACCGTTTTGCAGGGGAATTTAAAGATGATACAGGGCATCCCCAATCGACCAAAGCTTATGCGTCACTTGTTCGCGGTATGGATCAAAGCTTAGGCGAACTTCTTGACCACTTAGAAAAACGTAAAATCATGGATAATACTGTCATTATTTTTATGGCAGACAATGGGGGATATGCTCTAGGGGATCGTCGTTCAGGGAATGCGCCTCTCTCTGCAGGAAAAGGTTCGGCACACGAAGGAGGCGTACGCGTTCCTTTGATTGTATCGATGCCTAAAGGTTTAAAAAATAAAAAAGATGCAAGCCCTGTAATCATTGAAGATGTATTTCCAACATTATTGGATATTGCAGGTGTTGATATATCCAAACTTCCAGAAAACCAATCTGATGGATGTAGCTGGTTACGCCCTATTCCTAAAAAACGCCCACTCGTTTTCCATTTCCCTCATCACTGGGCAGGGTTTGGAACCAAAAACTTAGCCAACGCAACCTTAGGTTATGGCGCATACTCATCGGTGATTATGGACGACTGGAAATATGTATTTTATCATGACCCACAACGTATGCCACGTGAAGAACTTTTCAACCTTAAAAAAGATATCAGTGAAACCACCAATTTGGTCTCGAAAAATAAAAGTGAACTCAAAAAGTATCGTAAAACTTTGGCAGACTACTTGCGTAAAGTTGATGCACAGCTTCCTTTTGATACCGTCAGCCAAAAACAAGTTCCTTATCCCGATCAGTTATAAGAATTGATTGCGTAAGTTATTGTTAAAAATCATTATAAATTTTTAGACTCAAACAGTGTCTGTATGCAGACACATGCAATGCACATCACGCGAAGTGTTAACGAAGCGTGATTTGTGCAAAAGCCCCTGAGGGTAGTTGTTCGCCTTGCGCTTGTGTAATACAAAGTTCACCGCTGGTGTACTCTGCATTCTTTGCATTTCTAAAGGCATCTTTAAGCATTCGTTCAAGAATAATAGGGGTAAACCCAGGCGTATGACACGTCAAGATAATAAAACGTGTCCCTTCTGTGGCTAAGACGGTTTTACATTGCGCTAAAAATTCAGGAAGCGCTTCTTCGATTTTCCACACTTGCCCTTGCGCTCCACGTCCAAACGAAGGCGGGTCTAAAATAATTCCACGATATTTTGTGCCACGACGTTCTTCACGCGCGACAAAACGAAACGCATCATCCACGATCCAACGAACGACAGGCCCAATCTCAGGATTCAATGCTAAGTTTTCACGCGCCCAATCCACAATACCTTGTGCGGCATCACAATGGGTCACTTTTGCACCACATTTTGCTAAATGTAAGGAGAGCGCCCCCGTATAAGCAAAAAGATTCATAATGGGAGCTTGATCCCCCATTTCAGGCAAAAGTTTTTCAATTTTAGGCCATAAAGAACTGTGTTCTGGAAACACGCCTAAATGACCAAAATTAGTCGGCTTAAACTGCAAACGCAATCCTTTGAACATCGCTTTCCAAACGGAAGGAAGACCGCGACCTTTACGGGTCATCCACTTTCCGCCACTCGCTTGTGGATTGCGGACAAATTCGGCATCGGCTTGATCCCATTCTGCTTTGGGCAAAGAAGGGGTCCAAAACGCATTTAAGGAGGGGCGAATCACGCGATAAGGGCCGACTTGTTCGAGTCGACGCAAATAGCCTGTATCAAGAAGTTGATATTCGAAAGGGGTTTCGTTATTGTCGCGTGATGCCATAAGTACCTTGCTTATTTTGAACGGGGTTTAAGTTGTGGGAAGAGGAGAACATCGCGAATGGAGTCTGCGCCTGTGAGCAACATCACTAAGCGATCGATACCGATACCGATACCGCCAGCAGGCGGCATACCATATTCGAGCGCGTTCATAAAGTCTTCATCGATAATATCTGCAAGCACTTGACCATTGGCTTTGGCCTGATTTTCAAAACGACGACGTTGTTCTAAGGGGTCGTTCAACTCCGAATATCCTGGGCAAATTTCTTGTCCATTCATCGCTAATTCAAAGACATCCACAAATTCTGGATCATCTTCACATTGTTTTGCAAGTGGCACAAAACGTGTCGGAATACGCGTGGTAAAACAAGGATTAACCAAAGTAGGCTCAATGGTTTTTTCATAAACCTCTTGCGTAATCGCTAAGTCGTCCATTGTTTCATCAACGTGTAATCCCATGGCAAGGGCTTTTTCTGCTTTTTCGTTGCGTGAAAGTGTAAACCACTCCGCACAAGTGCGTTCTGCAACAATTTCGCTAAAAGAGATACGTTTCCAAGGACGTGTAAGATCAATGGTTTTTCCGTTAGGGTGGTTCAATACGAGTGTGCCAAAAACTGTTTGTGCAACATGGCAAATCATGCTTTCAACCAAATCCATCATCGTACGGCAATCGCCATACGCTTGATAGAGTTCAAGCACGGTGAACTCGGGATTATGACGACGGTCAATTCCCTCATTACGGAAATCGCGATTCAACTCATAAATTTTTTCCATACCGCCCACAAGCAAACGTTTCAAATAAAGTTCTGGGGCAATCCGCATGTACATTTTGCAACGCAATGCATTATAGTAGGTTTCAAAAGGGGTCGCTGCTGCGCCACCGGCCATAGGCTGCATCATGGGCGTTTCGACTTCTAAATAATCCAACCCATCTAAGAATGAGCGAATTTCTTTGATAATCTTAGAGCGAAGAATAAGCACTTTGCGTGCATCTTCGTTGACAATCATATCCAAATGACGTAAACGGTAACGTTGTTCTTGATCTTGGAGACCATGCCATTTTTCGGGAAGCGGACGCAATGACTTAGAGAGGAGTTCGTATTTGTGAATCTTCACCGTAATTTCACCAGTGCGTGTTGTAAAAAGTTCACCATCAACCCCAATAATATCGCCAATATTTAATTTTTTGAAATAGGGATACTCTTCTTCACCTAACACATTTTTTTGTGCGTAAAGTTGAATACGACCTGCATCGTCTTTGATTTGAAGAAAAATTGATTTTCCCATATCGCGCCATGCTAAAATACGGCCTGCCACGCGAACCATTGTCCCTTCAACACCCTCTTGATACATGGCAAGAGCGGCGGTTGACATCATGGTATCGGGGAACGCACGACCATAAGGGCGACGTCCTTCAGCGATTAAATTTTCAACACGTTCTTTACGTTGAGCGAACATCGCATCGATTTTTTGTTGTTCTTCAGCTTCGTTGATGATTTCTTCGTTTATCACTTCTTCTGTCATGATGAAACTCCTTCAAAATTAGGGTGCACAAGTGCACAATGATTGTATACTTTAAAAAATTAATATATATAATGTACAACATTTTTAAATAAAATCAAATTCTATCGTTAATTTTTACTCAAGAAAACACGCTAAAATCCCTCTATCCCCTAACCTCAAGTCAAAATTAAAACGCATTAATTTATAAAAGCACACTTGATTCTTTTTAAAACGGCTGTATTTTAAATGCGATTTATCAATAAAAATTTTGAAAGGATTTAAACGATGTCGAAAGCTGAAGATGCAAAAAAAATGTTTTTAGATGGCGCAAATTGTGCGCAGGCCGTTTTGGCTACATTTGCCAATGAGTGCGAGATTTCCCCCGAACTCGCCATGAAAATGGCATCTGGCTTTGGCGCAGGAATGGGACGTATGCGCGAAGTATGCGGTGCAGTTTCGGGAATGTTCTTAGTCGCAAACCTTAAATATGGTTATCACGATATTTTTGCAGACAACCACAAATCTTGTAAAGATGCAACCTATGACATGATTCAAGATTTAGGCGAACGTTTTAAAAAAGAAGCGGGATCTATTATTTGTAGAGAACTTCTCCAACTCCCTAAAGCGCAAAAAGATAGCCCTGTTTCTGAAGAACGCTCCACTCAATATTACACGCGTCGTCCTTGTGCTGAAATGGTACGGATTGCGGCAGAGATTACGGCGCAGTTTTTAGCCGAAAAAGAAGCGTCACAATAGACGCTTATTTAAGCAGACCTTGATAAGCATTTTTGATATGAACAATCTCAGAATCAGTGCCGAGTTCTTCACGTCCAAACGCATCATCGTTTAAGAAGTCGATTTCTGCAAAACCTAAGAAGAAATCTGCAAGTTCTGCTAAATTAAGCCCTGCTCGCACACCGAACAAAGCGCCCCCCCCTGCATGTACATCAAACCACGCAGGGTTAATCGAAGCTGGATACGGTTTGTTATTCATAGACTGCGGAATGGTAATTAAAGGAAATCCATACCATTGGTGGTTCGGATAATCGTATGAAAAATAGAGTTTACTCCATTCACGCGCACAAGCAAGTTCGGAATAACCACCCAAAGTATATTCGATGGTTAAGCCAAAGGCAGATTCTTTTTTTGTCACTGGATCGATCCATGTTCCCCCTTTTTTGCCAATTTCGCCACCACGAAGACCCCACCATTCTTGATAAATCCCTAATCCTGCATGAAGAGGGCCAACTTGAGCCATCCCCCCAAAACCAGTCCCTGTAGTGAGAGTGAAAATATCCATGGCATCATTTGCACGATTTCCAACATAGTTACAAGCAGGAAGAAGAGCGATTACGCATGCTGTTAAAATAAATTTTTTCATAAATGACTTTCTTTGTTAATATATTTAATGTTTAATTTGATAGATTTAAGGTTGATTATTTTCGTATTGGAGTGCAAGTGCTAGTGAAATCATGGCATAAGCAGTGGTCAGTTCGGGAATGGACTCCATCCAACGCCCTACAGGATTAATCCAAATTCCGTTTTGCTCCATATTAAGGAGTTTACGAATTAATTCTTCGCGCCAATAGTGGGTATTCCCTTGTGCATCTTTGAGAGTTTCGTCGCCCAAAACGGCATTTGTTTTAGCAAAAGTATGCAAATAGTAGAGATGACCTTCACCACCCATGCCTGGATTTTCATTGAGGGTATAATGTTTTTCTGCCCATGCGCGCGCGGCTTTAACGCGGAAATCATCTGGTGTTAAACGCGCGTAAATCATCGATTTAATTCCTGCATAAGTCATTGAACCATAAGAACGTAAATTTTGTGCGCTATCTAAAGATTTAGCTTTGGATTCATCGGGTTTGTAGATAAAACCTCCATCATTAACGATATCTAAATCAGTTATATTTTGAGTTTGAAGAGCGGTGTCGCTTATTTGTTGACATCGCGCTAAAAAAACAAGCGCATTTTTCCATGCAAGATTGGATTTTTTTTCCCAAACAGGATGATCTTCCCCTTCAAGATGTGCGGAGAGCGCTAAGGCTTCAAGTGCAAATTGTGTATTTGATAAATCGGGGCGTTCGAGACCTGCTTTTCCATAACCAATCCCACCAAAAAAAGGAGAAGAATCGGGCGTTGGAGACGTTGCATGATCTTCATCCAATTGAGAATCGATGAGAAAATGACGCGCCTTAACCATCGCCTCACGATCATCAGGATGATTCAGAATGGCCAAAGTCGAAAGAACAACCGACGTTGTATAGTTAATATACTTCCCATCTTTCGCAAATGCGCCATCTGCTTGCTGAAAACTCAAACAATATTTTCGACCTTTCTCAATAGCTGAATTTATTCTTGAACGATTATGTTGGGTTTGTTTCTGATTCAGCGCCAACATACATAAGGCTGTGATTGCAGGATCTTCACACCATGCACCCGCGGAATCTTGTTTTGATAAAAGGAAATTAACCCCACGTTCCATCGCAACTTGTGCTTCTAAAATTAAACTTTCAGATATTTTAGCGGTTGACTTTTGGGGTAAGGCTTGCATCTCATCTGCACAAAGAATGTGACTTATGCAAAGTGTAAGTAGAATAATCACATATTTAAACATTGAATTCTCATGGGGTTAAAGAGTTACTTTTTATATCATTTATAATATACATGGCGATTTTGAAAATTCAAGGGTTTTCATACGCGCTAAGTTTATTATTTGATAATAAAACGTTGAAATTCATATTTTCTTGCTTTAATTTTAACTTAAAAGTTGTTCAATGGCATATCATTAAACC
>CAZIVM010000078.1:0-11501 GCA_964542845.1 uncultured Victivallales bacterium | reverse complement strand
GCCAGTTCCTTAAAAGTTAAAATAGTAAGTGTTTAATCATAATATAAACTCTCTTTATAAAAAATAAAACGAAAACCTTGAAATTTTGGAAAAAATGGCACTTTTTTTAAAAAGGGACTTGTCTTTTTTGAAACCGGATGTATATTATATAATCGTGTATGATATAGTGCCTGTGTCTCGGCATTGTGAATGTACGCTTTTAACCGAAAAATGATTATCCCAAATAAAATTTACAACATTAAACTCAAATTAAGGATTTCTTAAAATGGCTCATTCAAAATCCGCATTGAAGCACGTTATCACTGATAACAAACGTCGTATCCGTCACAAAGCAAAACGCTCTGTTATCAGCACCACTGAGAAAAAATTCCGTGCAGCTGTTGCAGCAGGTGAAAAAGAATTGATTGTTACACTTTGTTCTGAAGTTTGCTCTTTCTTAGATAAAGCAGCTAAAACAGGTGCAATTCATGCTAATAAAGCAAGCCGTAAAAAAGGTCAATTAATGGCGATTGCTCACAAAGCAACTTGCTAATTGTATCCTTAATACGATGAAAGAAGGTCAGCGTTTGCTGGCCTTTTTTGTTTTAAACATGATTCATTGGATGGATTCATTGAAAATAGTTGCATATAAATTAAAAAAGGAAAATGATTTGACTTGACATTTTTAAAATTGGATGTAAATTATAGAAATGTCAAATATATTATAATGTAAATACTATAAAACAAACAATAGGAGACCACTATGTTACCAGGATCTAACCCCATTCCACCTAGCAAACACGATATTGGCGCAACTGATCGCACACAAATGTTTGATAAAATTGATCACTTCGAACTTTGGTTTGCATCAACTTGGCGTTTATTATGGCGTGGTGCAATCATTGTGGTCGCTGTATTCCTTGTTATTTTTATCGTTCGTGGTATGAATGAGGCTGCGAATGAAAAATTATGTGCAGAATTTTCTGCCATTGAATCCAATACCCAGCTTACACCTGCTCAAAAAGCGACTGAACTTGAATCTAAAATCGCTCAAAATCCAAATGCCGCTCCTGCTGCTTTAGCACGTATGTTTGTTGCGAATCAAGCCATGGAAGTGAAAGATTATGCTAAAGCCATTGCAACTTATGATGAACTTTACAATGATGCTAAAGTTTATGTTGTCATTCGTGCGCGTGCAGCGATCAATAAAGCTTATGCTCAACAAGCGACAGGTGATCTTGAAGCTTCTGTTGCAACATTAAATGATGTTGTAAACAATGATATGGATGTAAATCAAGCATTCTTAATTGAATGTTATTATGCGATGGCATTAGTTTATCAAAAACAAGGTGATAAAGCGAAAGTAACTGAAATGGTTTCTAAATTCCGCTCTCAAGACATCGTTCGTCATCTTACCAATCATCCTTTGATGGATAATATTCAAGCCTTTATTGCCGTTCATGAAGCAACAAAGACTTCAATCCCTGCTGGCATCGGCGCAGACCTCTCGAAACTCCCTTCAATGCCTTCAATGCCAACTGCACCTGCAACCCCTACGACAGAAGCACCTGCTGCACAATAATTGAATGCTTGCTCCTGACAAAAAAACAGAATCTGCTTTGCTCGCTTTGCGTACACGTCATGGTCGCAAAAAAAGTAACTTATGTATCTGTGAAGGCTTAAGAGCCTGTGAGGAACTCCTCAAACGCGCACCTCGCTTACTTATTCAAGGCGTGGTGCGTGATGATTTTAAAGCAGATCATCTCGACTTAACGCACTTTAGAGTCGCTTCTCATCAATGGTTTGAGAGGTATGCGCCAACACAAAATTCTCAAGGGATTATTATTTTGGCAGAACGCCCTACTTTTGAGGCGTCGCAACAAGTTAGTGATCCTTTTGTTTTGGCGCTTGATCAAGTGAATGACCCAGGGAATTTAGGGACAATTTTACGTTCTCTTTCCGCGGCAGGACTTTCCGAGCTTTGGTTAACTCGTGGCTCAGTGGATCCCTTTAGTGATAAAGCCATACGATCTGGAATGGGGATGCAATTCTCAATGAATATTCGTTATTTTGAGAACCTTCAAGAAATGTTTGACACCGCGCCATCTTTAGGCGTTACAGGGAAAATGTGGCTTACAACTCCACATCAAGGTCCATCTTTATATCAAGTTGATTCGCTTTTTGAGCGTTCAATTATCGTGATGGGTGGCGAAGCAAACGGGATTACAAATCCGCCTGAAAATCCCAACTGGGTATCGTTGCCTATGCCAGGCGATGAGGAATCTCTGAATGTGGCACAATGTGCAACAATTTTTGTTTTTGAATATGTGCGTCGTATAACCATTTAATTAAAAGGGAATCAATATGGAAGTGCTTGGAAATTGGGCATTATGGAAAACTGCAGGGCTTTTAATCGCTTCAAATATCTTTATGACATTTGCATGGTATGGTCATTTAAAAGGTCATACCCAATCTGCTTGGTATATCGTGGCGCTTCTTTCATGGGGAATTGCTTTTTTTGAATATATCATTATGGTGCCCGCAAATCGAATTGGCTATGAAGGTGGCATCACATTGCCTCAACTCAAAATTATGCAAGAGGTGATTACCCTTTCTGTTTTTATTCCGTTTGCCATTTTCTTTATGAAAAAAGAATTGAGTTGGGATTATCTTTGGGCTGGACTTTGCATTATGGGGGCGGTCTATTTTATTTTTCGTGTAAAATAGAGGCTGAATAGTTTTAAATGGCTTCTGTCGATGACGTGTTAAGAATGCCTAAAAAAGTAAGTAGAGTGTAGGCAATACTGTAACTCATCGGAGCGCAACCTGGAATCATCAAATCAGGTTTTAAGTCAGGGGGAAGTCCTTGATTGGTCTCTTCTGTGCGGAAGGGACCGCCAGAGATCGCACATGCGCCCACTGCAATAATGATTTTAGGAGAGGGCATTGCTTCGTAAGTTCTGCGTACAGGTTCAATCATAGGCGGAGGAAGAGCGCCTACAACCAGAAGAATATCGGCGACTTCAGGCTGGTCGGTCAAACTGATTCTAAATTTTGAAAGATTGAATTGAGGCGACATTAAGGCGGATATTTCTTCTTCGCACGCCCCACATCCACCCGCATTCACTTTAAGAATATGGAGGGTTGTTTTTGAACTAAATTTCTTTTCAAATGAAACAACACGATCAGGAAGACGTCGCGAACTATCGACGATTAAATCATTTCGATTCTTCACAGCCATCATATAATTTTTTGAAAATGAAATAGCCTCATTTTCACAAATTTTTGCACACTCTCCGCAAAAGATGCAACGTCCTAAATCAATCGTAACACCCGAAACTTTATGAACCGTTAACGCTTGCGTTGGACAAACTACTTGACACAAAAAACAATCTTTTTCACAACACGTACTTTGTATAATAGGTTCGCCGATAAATTTTGAAAACGGTGTAAACTCAGGTGCAGGAAAAAGAAATTCCGGGGTCAAATATTTTTTGCGAAGAAATATTGAGGTTAACATAATCGACTCTTTGGGGTGAATGGGTAAAAGGATTTATAAGTCATGGCCATGAAAGGGTAAGTCTAATGAGGCATTGATGAGTTCAAAATTGTAAAGATACTCATTGCGTAACATGTGAGGTAATGCCATGATGTTTCTAAACGTGGCATCAATAATTTTATATTGTAAAAAATGTCCTGTATGGTCTGTAATTGCAATATGAGCTGTTGCCCCTGTTGAGGATTCATTGACTGTAACACAAACATGTTCTGGTGCTAATTGAAGTTGAAATAATAAGCAGTCTCCTTCAAAAGAGGAAGGGGTATCTTCAGGGAGATTAATGAGCAAGTCGATAATATACGAAATGCTCATTTGGATTTCGCGCCAACGGAGCATGAGTCGAGCATAGGTATCGCCACCGTCTTCTGTTAACGTTGTAATGGGCATCTCTGTGTAGTAACCTATCGGGAGCATTGTGCGCGCATCATTGGCGACACCAGCACTACGGCAAAGGAGTCCGTTTAATCCATATTTACGACAAAACTCGCTATCAATTTTTCCGCAGTGAAGCTTGCGTACAAAAGAGGGGGTATCTAAAATAATTTTCAGCGCATTATCAATATCGTTTAGACTTTTGATGATTTTAACCCCGCTGGCCCCAATAAACGATTCTGAAATATCAGAAGAGACCCCTCCAGGATAAATAATGTTATGTCCATTGCGATTTCCCGAAATAAGCCCTACAATGTTTTTAATTTGTTGAATTGCGGTAAGTAAAATAAGTTCAGGCGCAGAGAAACCCACTGCGCCTAAAACGCGTGAAATTGAAAGGGTATGATTTTTGACTCGCTCGAGTTCAAGCAACAACGTTCGGATCGCGTCACCGCGTCGTGAAGGGGTAATATCTGCCAAGGCTTCATGAAGTTGAACGGTGCACATCGTATGAGAAATAGAATGATCACCCGAAATGGTATTGGCCAATGCAAGTGTATTGATATGTGGGCCACCAATCAACGCTTTTTCGATACCACGATGCGCATAACCGAGTGCAAGTTCTGCAAAAAAGATTTGTTCGCCATAACATTGAAAACGAAAGTGTCCGGGTTGATCGGAACGATAACGAATTGGTCCCAGCGTTAAAATATGTGTATCAATACTATCTATTTGATAGAAGTATTTTTCGCAGGGTTGAAACTTTGTTTCGGGCGTACGATCAAAAGGATCAGCAAAATTGTCCCAATAAACATAAGGCATTTGATAGCGAACCGGTTTCATCCATGGATGATTTTCAATGATAAGCCCCCATTGTTCTGCAAGTTCGCGTTCAAAATATTGCGCTTGTGGGTGATTAACGCTTAGGGTTGGAATGATTGGCGTTGCTAAAGGTTCTGAACGCATCAGAGCAATGCCACCTTCACTTCCATGGAGTTGAATCATTAATGCAATATGATTTTGTGGAGAAGAGAAAGGACGGGATATGGGATAGGCAAAATAAGCCCCAATACGTGCTTTTTTATCTAAGGACGCACTTACAATATCGATAAACTCAGCGATGGGAACCTGTGGAATATCGCCTAATGGAACGGCGGTTGCATTTTCTACTTTGAGTAAATTAAAAGTAGGGTTCATAGATTACCTCGCCAAGGGTTCGATTGAATAATATGTTGAATGATTTTACCTAATATATTTTCCGAGGATACAGCCCCATAGATCATTGTGATAAAAATCAAGCAAGGCGGAATAATCATTAAATAGGATTCTCGGATTGATTGAATGGGAAGTGTTGCACGTATATTGGGTTTTTTAATCATAGAGAGAAGGTGGGCTGTAGCTGCGGCGAATAACACGATTTCGCCAATGACAATAATAGAAAGGGTCACATAACTGTGCGTCATAAAACAGCGCTGTATGACATATTCAATGGCGTTAAAAACTCCGAAAGGAGGGAAAACGCAAATGACGAGGAGTCCTGTTAACCAAAAAATGGT
The DNA here is from genome assembly GCA_964542845.1 of uncultured Victivallales bacterium. Lineage (GTDB taxonomy): Bacteria > Verrucomicrobiota > Lentisphaeria > Victivallales > CAZIVM01 > CAZIVM01. The sequence continues at coordinate 6,035 of CAZIVM010000078.1, read as the reverse complement.
TGTGATGGGCGCCCGTTTAAAGAGAAGGTCTGCCGTAACACTTTTGGTTGTGAGAATAATACGTTGAATGTTTCCAGCAACTAAATATAGCATCGCACCGCTCATTAAAATCCAAATGATAAGTTGCATAAAAGGTTCAACCATTCCTTTAGGGGTTAGTCCAAAAATAACGAGCGTAAGCCCTGTTTGGGCGATGATGATGTAGGTGATTAACCGCGTGTATGTGAGCTGTATCACTGCGAAAAATGCCCCTAAAAGAAGCGTGGCAAGTCCGAAATTCAGCATTGCGGGTGCGAACAACGTGGGGTAGGGTAATGCGTTATTGAGAGCGTTAATGCGAATGAAACCCCAAACCCCTAAATTAAAAAGAGAAGAGAAAAGAATGAGGGTTGTCGCTGGCATCGGATGAAGCGTGACAACAGGGACCCATGCATGAATCGGTGCAACCCCCACAAAAACACCAAATCCAATAATAATGAAAATGAATCCAATGTTCATATAGTGAATATAGTTTTCAATTTCGATAATTTCATTCGGAACACAATTCGGGAAAATGGGTTGAATCAGCAATATCCCCAACGATATAAACGCACATGCAATTGCACTCACAAACAGAAAACGGAATAAAACGTGCGTTTTGTTCGGTTTTTGAAATAAACTAAAAAGGATCGACAACATTGCAATATCCAAAAAAATGCAGGAAAGCATTAAAAACCAACTTTGAGCCATTGTAAGTAAGATATTGATTGAAAGTACAACAAGCGAAATCATTGTAAAAACGGTGTGGTTATGAGCGCTTTCTTTTTGATCAATTATGGATTCTTTAGGGGGGGGGTCAATGATATTTTGAAAAGAGTAATAGAGTGCGGCAATTGTAAAAATTCCAGAAAGTGTGATGCTCATATAGATCGATTCATTGGAGAGAGCAATGAGATCAAATGATGTAAAAAATGAGGGGTGAAAATATGCGATCATAGATGTTGTTAATGTCGCTGCTGAACCTAAAATCAACATAAGGTGTTGGATAAAACGTTGATGAATGATAAAGCATATAGAAGCGAAAAAGACAGGGATTAGGATAAGAAGTAATAACATTATACATCCTCCTTTCGGGGGGATAATGGTAACTGATTGAGTTCTTCATTATTCACATCAATTTTGAAATAAATGACGATGGATGTTAAGATAAGAATTAAGAAGTCGAGCACAATTAGGAATAAAAGAGAGGTATGGAAGTTCAAAGAGATGAAGATCCCTAAGAGGAAGAGTCCGTTTGAAAAAATATTGATTGCGATAATCTGTGTAATAAAAGCGGGGGATGTTAGAAAAATAAATACTGCGATTGCCAGCGTGAAAAAACCAATTTCGAGAGAGACAGGAGGAGTAATCATCTCTGGTGTTGATGGAATAAGTTTTCCTAAAAAAAGAATAATAAGAAAAGTTACAATTCCAAGAACACGGGCAAGAATAGGGCCTGTGAACAGCGGAATATGGGAGATGGTTCGTATATTGGTGTTGGGGATAATACGGGTAATTAAAAATGGAAAAATGATGGTTCGCATAATGATAATCCACGACAAAAGAAAAATATTTTCAATTATAGAAGCCGGCCATGAGAAAATCAAAAGAGTCGCTAACAATATATTTTGTATAATATTAGCGTTGATCAATGTCTGAAAACGGGGGACTCCGAGTATAAAAATATCAATAAGGAGAAACAGTACAATAAAGATAGAGATTGTAATTGTATTCATATTTGCCCCCCATTGCTTACAGTTGCAATAATTGTGAAGACTAAGGCAACGATTGTTAAAACCATAGCGCCAATTAAAATACGAGGTTGATGCGTTAAACGTGTTTTAGGGCGAGTGCTATCGATCACGCCAATCACTACGGCAAGGATAAAAGGAAGAATGTTTTGAAGTAGAAAGTCGTTGTAAAGATTGCCTAAATGAATCATACTAATGGTCATCATTAATTGAAGGAGGAGGGTGTATTTAAGCGCATTGGCGTATCGAATAACGGCAAGTTCTTTGCCAGATGCATTTTGTTCAAGCAAACGATGGATTTGAGTGGTTTCAAATCCAGGGGAATGGAAATCGAAAGGGGTTCTTCCTGTTTCGCACAAAATGAGTGTCATCATCGCGATAGAGACCAAAAGGAGGGGCGCAACTGCATAATCATTGAGTGTTGATACAGGAACGCAAATGTCGGATACCGATTTTGCATGTGATAAAATAAGCGTCGTAATCATGGATAGGAGGATAATAGGATCGGTGAGGACCGAGAGGGTCATCCAACGACTTGCGCCCATCATGGGGAGGGGAAGAGAACTATTCATGGTCAACGATATTTGGAGAAAACGATAAAAAGAGAGGAGCATCGTCAACAAGATGAAATCGCCTGAAAATGTGATCACGGCAGGGACTTCTGTTCCTCCAGGAATAATTAATATAGCAATGAGCAAGGGTAATAATAATAGAAACGAACCAATTTTTTGAAAAATAGGCGCATAAAGAATATGAGAATTCTTTTTTTTCCACAAAGAGAGTATTTGATAGTAGGGGGCGAAGATGGAGATTCGCTCTGCACCGATGCAAATGGACCGCACGGTTTCTGTGATCCCGACAAACAAGGGTGCCGAAATGAGCAAAAAGATGGGAAAAAACCATCTCATGATTTGGATGACGATGTCGTTTGATGTAAAATTCATGAGCAGTAAATTCCAATGACAATGAGAATAAATACGAGAATATAAAAGAGTTGAATCCATCGTGCGGCCCAATTACGAAATTGGAGTTGGAGGATGGTTCGTTTAATAAAGTAAGGAATAATTGTGATAAATAAATCGTGAACCGCAATATCAGATTTGGTTCGATAATGTGTGCGATTTGGAAATTCTACTTCAGTTGGGATTGGAGATTGGGGCGGTTTAACGCCAGGAATGAGTAATTCATTAAATTGTTCAGTGAACGACGATGCTGAACCATACATCTTAGGGGTCAACTCACTGTACCCCTGATTCCATATATCATGGATTTGATATTGACGTTGTTTGAGCTTGTTGTATGCAAAGAAGCACACAATAATAATGATTGCAAAGAAAATATTGATTCCATAGATATATAAAAGCGGAATCCATAGTTCTTTATCGCAACACAATGTGATTGAATGCGCGGATAATTGAAGCATTTCACTGAGTGTTTTAGGTAAATAATGGACCATTGCAGGCAGGGCAATAAATGTTAAAGAGAGGAGGAAAAAAAGTGCAATTTGTAATAAAAATTTGGCAGAGAAATGGAGTTGGGCCTGCGCATTTTCGCCTCGTTGTTTTCCTAACAATCCAATGCCAAATGCTTTTTGGTATGCCATAGAATGGACTGCTGTTGCTAAGGGGAGCGCTGTTGCGCAAAGCACCCCAATAATAAGGAGGGGTAGAGGAATGGTGTTTGAACTAAAAAGTGCAATGACGGGGATGAGTAACAGAACCAGCGCAAAAAATCCCATGGTGAATGGCATTAACGTAATGTTGGCCGTTGAGAGTAACCAAAGGAGAACGGTCGCCTTCGATCGGAGAATAATGGCGCCACAACGATTGATGTTAAGCGATCCTGAAATACGAAGAATATAAGCGGTGCTTAGAACTTGGAATGGGGAGGAAAGGCTTGTCATAAAAGTCATAAACAATGCCCCCACGAGGGCGTAAATCATGATTTCTGTGTAATTGTAGTACGACAAAACAATTGAAAAACCAATCGTTGCAATAATAATTGCATGATTTACAATAATTGAAAACGCGGTATAGCGTCTGAAATGTTGTTGGACTGTAAGAGAAAAAATTCCAGTACAGAGAGAGATCACTGCAATGGCGATTAAGGTGATTCCCCAAGAAGGATTTGCAACGAATAGAAATGGTTCGAGAAAACGGAGCATTCCATAGATTCCAAGATTGAGAACGGATGCACTTAAAACTCCAACCAGGGGGGTCGGGACGGATGCAAAAATTCCAGGGATCCATACATGAAATGGAAAAATTCCAGATTTGATTGCAAACCCGATAAACAGGAAAAGGAAAATAAGGGTTTGAGATAAGGTGTCAAATCCTTTAATTGCAGTGCAAAATGTGCTAAAACTTAAATCTGATACTTGGGTATGGTAACACGAGAATGCACATAGAATCAAAAAGAATGCGATATGAGTAATAATAAAATAGAGCCACACGTTGTAGAGTCGAACAGCTTTTCGTTGTGTGCATAATAGCAGGAAAAATATGCTTAATGTTAACACTTCAAATGCGGTTAAAAAGAGGGCGGTATTATTTGCTGTAAGAATCCAAAAGATAAAGAATGAGACTAAATTTAGAAAAAAGAGTTCGCGAACTGCTGTAAATCTCGACTGCGGGTTGTATAACGTAAAGAGTAAGTTGGTGATCATCAAAATTACCACAAAAGGTAAAGATACATAGTCTAAACTTTGAGACAATGTCATACTCTCTAACGGGATATCGATAAAAAAAGTCGACCCAATACTTATCAATACGCCTAACGGACAACAAATGTTTAGAATAAATCTTCCCCATTTGCTTTTTTTGAAAATAAACATCCCTAATGTTTGAATAGCCAAAAGTAAGGTGCAAATGGAAGGAAGACTCATCATCTCGCTTTATTTTCGTTGAGGGTGATTACTTAGCTTGTAATGTATCTAATTCGATTTCGAAAAGGAGTTCATCACGGCAGACGTCCGCTTGAACGCACACCATTGGAAACTCATTAACTTCATTCTTTTCCATCCATTGATAGAATGCCCCGACATCTTTAATGTCTTTGAAATAGCAAATGGCGCGTGAAACATCATCCCACGTAAACTCATTATCATCCAGCATCGCTTTAACAACTTCCATTGTTAACTTGATTTGTGCGTCGATATCGCCAACATGTGCAGATGCGCCACCTTGTAAGATAGATGCTGTTCCAGAAACGAGGAGTTGTCGATAATTGGGGTGATCGATGAGGTGGGCGCGTGAAAATGAGGACTTATAGTCATCGGCAGGACACTGCAATGGAGAAACCACAGGCGCAAATTTGACTTGTTGATCAGGGGAGGAGATCGCAAAAGCGCTTAAACTAATTGCGGTTTGTTCATTATTAATTGCGCCAATTCCTGTTGAGGATGGGACCAATCCCATGTCGAAGATATTTAATTTGTTAAAAAACTGAGTACGCACTGCATTGAAAGGGTCGTACCACGTTAACAAACGATCCATGTAGATCCATGTGCGTGCAACATGATGGAATTTAGAGGTTCCATTTAATCGAAGTAATGCGCGAATCGCTTCGAAAGCGGCTTCAGTTTGCACGACATCGGATTCATTATTGATGGAACTAATGCCTGTTGCTCCGCCTACATAGGTGTAAATGCCATAATTATCTTGATAAGATTTTCGGAAAGCGCCTTGTTCATTGTTCAGATAAGTTAAATTTTTCGCCCCGCGGATCCCCAAGACTTGAATTGCTGTCAACTTGGGATTAGGATTTCCATCGCCATTTAACCATAATGTTGGGGTGTCTGATCCTTGAACGTATTGGGCGATTTTGCGATCTGTTTTTTTTGTTTTAGGATCGATTCCGCCCCAGAACCACTGAAATAATCCTTCGCATTTGAGATCGTTTTTAAGATTATCGAGTCGGTCAAGCATCGACTGGGCAGACTCTTTGGGTAACGCTTCGATATTAAGCGTGATGAATGCAGTTCCATCTTTTAGTTTCACAATGTTTTGAGAGCCGCCTTCAAAAAAACGAACTTCTCTCTGGGGGGTGTTCTTCATAACAATCCTTTCTTAAATGATATTATTGCATTCTACTCTATATATATTATAGCGCAATTTTACTCGATTACAAGTAGGATTTTACATATTTATCTATCTTTTTGCTTAATTATTTCACTTTTATCTCTTTCCATTCATTTTTCAACAATTTATTGTTACTTTTAGGATAAACTTAGCTCAATTCGACTTTGATGGGTTTCGCTATCCATCC
>CAZIVM010000077.1:0-11599 GCA_964542845.1 uncultured Victivallales bacterium | reverse complement strand
GTATACAATTATATAATATTCATTATCTAAATGTTAATTTTGCTGGATTAGCAAAAAATGGTTTCGATGTCAAAATTTGACTCCCCTCCCATCCCTAAAAGTAAATATTTTTTATAAATTTTTTGCGATAGGTTGAGCGCCCCTATACTTTAGCATTCAGTGGCAGGAGTACCTAACACCCTCCACCCTATGGCACTATTTCCTATTTGATTATAATTAGGTTAACCAAACTAATATCTACGCACGAAATTGATGAATTTTATTTTTACCTCTATTTTTACGTTTATACTATAGTATATAAAAATAAATCATTATTAGGTGCCTGTAACGCAAATTTATGATTATACCCTCTCATACATTGAACTGAACCCTGAAAACTGGACAATTGCAAAAGTAGTGTTATTTTAAATAAGTGCAATTTATCTAAATGTTAATTGTAACCCACGAAATAGGTTCATATGTCGAAATCTCGAAAAACTTACTGTAATGAATTCAAGGCAAAGGGGGCCTCGGAATCCTTGAAAGGTGTCTTAACCATCTCTCAAATCCCTTAACAAACACCCCACTTCAGATGTCTATCTTCAAACATTGGACACTCAGAAAATTCCAAGTTATACCTTTGGACATTGGAGGAAAAGAAGTCTCATCCTCGCTGCTCCTTTGGAGTTACCGAAACGCACGGATGAGAAGAATAGCCAAAAAAACACTATTATCAAGCCATTTAGGACTTGATAAAACACAGTTGTATGAACGTCTGTAAAATGCTTTAAAGACTAAAAATAAGTTGTGTCGCTTGACGTTTTGTCAAATGAAATGAGTTCACGAGATTAAACCTTGACAGCAACATTTTGATGTCGACATTTTGCTGTTTACAAAGGGTGTTCAAGCACGAGACCTGTTTGTTGCTGACGGTGGGTTCTTCTTCGGATGCCGTCGGTGCGGATTGATCATTTCAATTGCCATAGTTAGTTTGTTGGGGGTGTGAGGGATGCGGATTAAACGAAGGTTTAACCGCATTTACGGGATGGAGTTCGGCCTCAACCGACGCCCGAGCAAGTGCAAAAGTTTCGGCGATTTTGCACTGAATTTGTTCGTTCGTCATGCCATCGGGGAGTTCGACATCCAACGACACATGATACGATTGTACACCGATGGTGTGTTTATCTATTAGATTCGTAAAAATAAAATTAGCGTTCTCTTGCACTCAATTTAAGCATACGCATCCTCCTTTTTTTTGGGATTGTATAATTTCGATACGGGGATAGAATCTAATTCCATTCTCACCCCGTAATATATACCCCAAAACCCCCTAAATTACATTGATGGAGGTGGAAGTGATTTCCCTTCTCGATTATATGTCGTTTTAAATACCATCTCAGAAAGCCATGCTTTGAAAGATGGATTATCGCTAAACTGTTTATAGAGTTCCATGTCGTCCGACATAAATGCAAACATAATTTTTTTAAGTGCGTTTTCACTTTCCAAACGTGCATTTTGTTTTCCTGAATTCTTCATGGCTAATTGATAAGCCTCATCTTGTGAAACAAGGGAGGGTATTTCTGCGATTCGTTTGTAAACGCGATCCGCATCTACCCAGGGGATATTGCCAAATTGTTCATTAAAAGAATTTAAGATTTGCGAGAGCAAATCAACCTCAGGGTGATTTCCACCAGAAGCGGTTCCCATGGGGACAGGATCTACTTCTGCATTCTTATCCTCTAAGGAAATTGCACGCGTTTGTTGTTTTTCAAGACGATAGCTATCCAGATCAATTGTTTCTAAAATCCCTTTTGATAAGTCGGGATCATCAGGAGAAGGAAGTTTAGGAATAAGTAAATTGAGAAAGATTGAAAGGCTTTCCCACTCTTTATTTCCATAAGGTAGTATTGCGCCTAAAAAACCATAGGTTCTCGTAAATGCTTTTGCTGAGCCTTTAAATTTTATCTGATCGTCTTGAGAAAGATCTTTTTCATACCGTGCGACACAAACATCAAGAATAGCATCAAGCGTTTGGCGATCCGCATTATTTAAGTAGAGGTCGACCAATTTATCAACATCTTCAGCGGAGTAAATATGACACTCATTTAAGAGTCTTACCATATCATTAAGTTTATTCGGATCAGTTTTATCTGAAAGTATCGTCATGCGATAAAAATCTGCAAAAGCCTCCTTAATATCTTCAGGATCATTTGCAAAATCGAGTACACACGTATCGTGTTTTGATGGATGAGCTCGATTCAGACGAGAAAGCGTCTGGACGGCTTTAATATCCGTAAGCACTTTATCCACGTACATTGTGTGCAGGAGTGGTTCATCATAACCTGTTTGGAATTTATCCGCGACAATAAGGATACGATAGGGATCATTCTTAAGTTTTTCTTCGATTTCATGACTTGGAAACTGATTAATAATCGACTCGGTCACTTTTTTACCGTTATATTCTTTTTCCCCTGAAAAAGCGATAATTGCTTTATAGGGGCTTTTACGTTCTTCGAGAGAAGACGAGACGGCATAATAATATTCAATTGCCCTTAAGATGCTACTTGTGACAACCATTGCACGTGCTTTACCACCAATTTTAGCACGTCCTATAACCTGATCATGAAAATGTTCGACAATAATTTCTGCTTTTTTTGAAATGGGGTATTCATTGCCTTCCACGAAGGCACGTAAACGCTTTTGTGCGCGTTTTTTATCAAATTGTGGATCATCTTCAACGGTTTTTGCAAGTTTGTAATAACTCAAAATTGGCGTATAATATTTCAGTACATCAAGAATAAAACCTTCTTGAATGGCTTGTTTCATGGTATAGAGATGAAACGGACGGTATTTTATTTTACCCTCATCGTCATAAGATTTTCCGAAGATTTCAAGTGTCTTATTTTTAGGCGTGGCGGTAAACGCAAAGTAGTTGGCATTGGTCAACATTTTGCGACCTTCCATCATGCGGTTGATCTTTTCTTCGGTGGTTTCATCATCCTCTTCGATTGCGGCATTGGAAAGGGCAATGTTCATTTGAGCGGCGGTGCGACCACTTTGACTCGAGTGTGCCTCATCAATAATGATACCAAAATTACGATGGCGAGGATCGTTACCTATATCATCGAGAATATACGGAAATTTAAAGACCGTTGTTCCAATAATTTTTCGTCCTTCTTGCAATGCTTTACGGAGGGTTGCTGAATCTTCAGACCACGTAAAAATTGCATTGACTTGCATAAATTGTTTAATCGTGTCACGGATTTGTTTATCAAGGTTAATACGGTCTGTGACCACGATAATGGTATCAAGGACAGGCCCCCCATTTTTTTCGAGGTTGACGAGTTGATGGGCCAACCATGCAATAGAGTTTGATTTTCCACTCCCTGCGCTATGTTGAATGAGGTAACGTTTCCCCACCCCATTTGTCTTTACATCCGCGAGGAGGTTTTTTACAACAGCGAGTTGGTGATAACGTGGGAAGATTTGAGATTCTTTAGCACGTTTGGTTTTGGGGTCTACTTTAACCACCACTTGTGCAAAGTTTTCGATGATATTGGCGAGTTCATGTTTTGTCCAAATAGCGTTCCACATGTAATCGGTTTTAAGTCCATTTGGGTTGGGTGGATTTCCTGCACCATCGCCCCATCCCTTATCAAAGGGTAAGAACCATGAACTTTTCCCTGCGAGTTGCGTACAGAATTTTACGCGGACATCATCCACCGCAAAATGAACCATACAACGTTTAAATTGGAATAAGAGCTCGCGCGGATCGCGATCGATTTTGTATTGTTGGACGGCGTCATCAACGTTTTGTTTGGTCAACTGATTTTTGAGTTCACATGTCAAAATGGGGAGTCCATTAACAAACAAGCAAAGATCAAGGGCGAGGCGTGAATTATCTTGGGCGTACATTAACTGACGTGTTACACTAAAGATATTTTGCTCAAAACGAATGTGCGCATCATTATTTTTTTCGGAGGGTGTTTGATAGAACAGCGTGAGGGATACGGGATAATCCTTTACGCCTTTACGTAAAACATCGATAATGCCACGTTTTGCAATTTCGCTTTGCAAACGATTAAAGAATTGGGTGCGTTTTAACGGATCTTCCATGAGGCGTAAGCACGCCACTTCATCGGGTTGTGTGGTGTTAAGGAAACGGAGTAGCCGTTCTTCATCAATGGCATATGCTTTATTATAGGTATCGTTTGTGCCGAGTTCAAACCCATTCACATTGACCAAATGTTCAACGATTAACGTCTCCAATCCCTTCTCTTTTGTATCCGTCACTTGCATGCTAAACCTACTGTGCTTGGAGATATCAAACCATGATTGATTAAATGTTTAACGGCGAGTTCAATTTGACGTTCTGAAAATTGACGTTTATGTTCGTTCCACTGATAAACTTTTTTAATAACACCTTGAATAGAGGTAACGTGTTCATTATTTGCTACAAAATGAACAGTTGCTAAGAGTTCAAGACCAAACGATGACTCAAATCCATCTACTAGGTTTTCGACATTTTGGATACGTTGCAAGGTTTTGAATTGATTGCTAAGTATATCACTCGCTTCTTTTGCCGCACCTGGAAGAAGTTTAATCGGTTTATCTGGGTTCTCTCCATCTTCTTTGTTTCCCGTGATGTAATGATCTTCAATATTATTTAAAACATGGCGTAAGTTTTCTGCGTAAGGCCCATAGTGTGCTTTTTTATAACGAAGTTTTAGGGGTTCTCCAAAAGTTTGCATAAAATACATCAGTTTGTGAAGTTCAAGTAATGTAATAAACGGATCAAGAAGTGCATCAATATAATTTTGCATAAGCACAATAAAGCATGCAATTGCAGGTGTCATCTTAGGAGACGTTACGGCTATTTTTGCGTAGGCGTTAGCAGGCGCACCTTTGGGTTCAAAAACTTCAATTTTCACCTCCGTCAATGATTGAAGTTCGATTTCAATTAAGGGCTTTACTTCATTCCAATTCAGTCCTCCTAATCCACAACCTAGCGGGGGTAATGCGATTGACTTTATATTAAGGTCGCGAATAATCCTTACTAAATCTTTAAGACCTGCTTGAATATCTTGGATTCTACTTTTTCCTCTCCAGTGACGTTTTGTTGGGAAGTTGATAATATAGAATGGAGCAACTATCGGAGATTCCTTAAATACAAACATTTTCCCAGGCTCTATTTGTTCCAACTTGCAGGCTTTTTCATAGGCTTTGTAATTTTCAGGAAAACGTTCCTTAAACTGCAACGCGATTCCTTTTCCCATCACGCCTACACAATTTACTGTATTTACAATTGCGTCCGCTTCTGTTTCAAACAAGTTACCAGTTTTATATTCAATCATAATTCATCTCCTTAGTAATACCATTGAGGTTTTACAGATAGGGGTGGATATTGCGTAATTCCTGCTGTATTCAACTCTGAACTTACCTCTTGAAGTATTCTTGGGTTATAGACGCCAATTTCTTCAATAAGTTCAGTGCTTACGAAATTTTCAACTAAAAATTCTGCTTGTTTTTCTTCTTGGCAGTGAATCCATTCCCTTGCGCAAACTGCATCCCAATTAATTTTATTAAAATATTTAAGGTCATTATAATCGTCAAAGTAACGTGAACCCGCGTTGGACGTTGTAAAAGCCCAACGTAAACCATGAGCTTTTGCCCATGAAATTACACGATTCATATCAAACACTATGTGAACAATATCCAGCTGCCCCCCAGTAAATGACATCTTCTCATGGTTTCCTTTATAAATAATGTATAACATTATTGAACGTGCGCAAAAATAAAAGGGCACGCACTCGCCTACGTGCAATTGCGGGTAAGACGTCAAATAGAGCTCTTTTAGGCGACGCTCTTTTATCTCAGACATACCAATTCCTGTTGACAATATCCCATTGACATGCATAAGGGCATCTGAATATAAATAACCATTCCGCAATATGGAAACTAAATTGTCACGATGTACAATATGGCAAATTTTAATGTTAGAAAGATCATTACTCATTTTTAGGCCTCAGGTTCGGGGGTGGGGTGGGATTCGTCAAAGGGGGCGGCGTCAGACGGATATTCGGGGGCGAAATCAGGATCGAGTTCAAGGGCGGGGTCGTGCGCGGAGGTATCGGGGGAACAGGCGGGGAGTTCGATTGCTCGAATGTCGACTTGCCCCGTCACCACCGCTGAAATTAAACTCGTTTTATATTCCGCATGCATTTCAATCTCACGTTGGAGTTTCGCGATTAAATCATCATGCTTCTTCATCACGTCATCTAAATAACATCTTATTATATGTTGTTCTTCCATTGGGGGAATTGCTACTGGTAAATTTTTAAGTGTTTTCATCCCAATATTTGGCTGTGTTCCGTAAGACCAATTATCTTGAATGCCTTTTTGAAAATAAGATGATGATAATGCGAAAAAAATAAACCGAATGTCCATAGAATCTATGCTCCTTACCAACGCTAAAGGAGACCATATACTAAACTCTTCATCAAAATCTACAATTACAGTTTTACCTGTTGTAGATCCAGATTTTACGATAAAAATATCGTTACGTTGAGGCTTTATTTTTTTACAATATAATTCATGATCTTTTACTGAAATATACCCTCTGCATTCAGATAAATAAATACGCCCATCATGAGATGCTTCAGCAGAAACAAATGGAATTCCTGCTTCATGAAATACTGGGGTTTCATGAGGTCCATCAACCATGGGGGTTTTCAAAATACGCTTTAATGACAATGTTTTCCAGTGGGAGGGGATGGGGCCGAGCCAATCGATACCGGAGTCTTTGCGTTCGACGTTGGGGTTGAGACCTTGCGTAACGGCTTGATTAATGAGGGCTTGTTTTTGTTCGGTCAACAACGCGATTTGTTTTTTCTTGACACGGATTAAGGTGTTAATTTTAGCGGTCATCACGTCCAAATACCGCACAATCTTTTCCTGTTCCTCCTTCGGCGGAAGCGGAATTGAAATTCCTTTCATTTCAGTGAAACGAGTTGTCCATAAATCAGCAACAATGCCACGTCCATTACGATAAAATTCTTCAACAAATGTGGTACTTTTTAATAAATAGTGATAAAAACCTTTAACAGTGTCATCTCGTGGTTCAAGTACAATATTAATAAGCGACACAGAACCATTGTAAATAGAAACTCCACTTGATGCTTTTCTGTCGGATCGACTGTTTATGACAAAGTCACCTTTTTTTACTCGCTTACGATTATCGCCATCGTCACTTTTCGCAACAGTAGATATTTGAGGTACAATTCCACCTCTACTTACAGACAGTGGAGAAAAATCTTTATCAGACACTTTTTCGCGTCGCTCAACAAATTGTTCGCGAATTTTCATCACGTCCCAGTGATGCGGGATTTTGGGAAGCCACGGGAGGTTGGTGTTTTTGTAATGAGGATAAGGTATCATTTTTTCGAACCGCCCTTTCCGCGTTTGCGCACCAGCTGTTTTTCCATGGCTTCGAGTTCGGCCATGTCCTCGCGGTCGGCTTCGGCTAGATCTAAAGCTTTGCGCCGAGCATCGAATTCAGTATAACGCGATCCCACAATGCGTTCCATTTCCTTACTTGAAATCTTTCCCGTATTTTGCAAGACATCATAGCCATTAAACATTAAGAGTTGTTCCACGTTATTTCGCCAAAACCCCATGGTGAGTTCTGCACGATTTTTCACGCGTAATTCTGCTGTTTCCAAAAAGATCGTTACAAGACGATTTAATGAATCAATTTCATCTTCGGATAAATAATTTTTTGCTATAAAAATATCGCCCTTTCGTACAATCGAACCTTCACAATGGGTTGCGCCGAAGTTAATCATATCTGGGTTAGCACGAGCCAAAACAATTTCGGCTGCAGTCATATTCGTCACAGCAAACAGCAGTCGATTTTGTGTTTCCGCATAAAACATTTGCGTTGCTTTATCCGTTTTATCGTAGTCACTGCTCAATTGAAATAGATCTCTTACTTTTTGATAGAAACGCTTTTCTGATGCTCTAATATCCCGAATTCGTTTCAACAATTCGTCGAAATAGTCAGGTCGACCGTCTGGATTCTTCAATCTCTCATCATCCATAACGAATCCTTTACGCATGAATTCAGATAGATTTCGCCCAGCCCATTGTCGGAATTGCGTACCGCGAACACTTCTTACTCGAAACCCAATCGCGATAATCATCTCCAGCGAATAGAAAGCCACCGAATATTTTTTCCCATCAGAGGCAGTTGTCAAGTAATCCTTGACAACTGAATAACGTTGCAACTCATTGTCATTTAGTATGTTATTAATATGTAGACTAATATTCTGTTTAGAGGTGTCAAAAAGTTCTGCAAGCTGACTTTGATTGAGCCAGACACTGGTATCACGTGCATAGAGAGAAATGTTACTTTTGCCATCGACAGTAGTATAAAGAATAACGCCGTTTTCAGGAATAGAGTTCATTTTATTTCTCCTAAAATCTCATCCAATAAGCCTAAGGTTTCATTTTCTAAGGCGCGTAGATCGGCGGCAATTTCTTGAATGGATCGAAGTTGAACGGGCTTATAGAAATATTTTGTAAAGGAGAGTTCGTAGCCGATTTGAGTTTTAGAATCGTCAATCCACGCATCAGGCACAAAGGGAAGCACTTCTTTTTTGAAAAAGGCTGTCACGCCCCCTTCATATTTCAAGGGGACACGTTCGGTGTCGCGTAAATCAGTATCGGGTTCGCCAAGAATCGGTTGCGCGGTTTCGTCCTTCTGGGTAATGCAAGGACGTATCTTTTTGAGAATTGGCGCTTTGAGTTTGGTAGCTTTAGCAAACGCTGTCCAGTCATCCATGGGCGTATTCTTAGGGAGTTTTTTCAGTGCGTTTTCCCATGCTTCAAGGTCGGCGGACTTTAAACGTGCGCCTTCGATACTTTGCGCTAAATCAATCCGTAAACGAAGCGGACGCTCCACTGTAATCTGCCAGTATCCAAACTCCTCATTATCAAAAACTTTACTATATTCATTCTCTTGCATCTCAAGAAACATCGTCATGATGTGAGCGCGATTTTCAGGGGAGAGTTCACAATTCTTTTTACCCAGATTCTTGCGAAGGGGCACTTTTAAATCCGTGGCATTAATAAGTTGGATCTTGCCCCGACGCTCAGGTGCTTTTCGGTTGGAAAGCACCCAAATAAAAGTGCCAATGCCAGTGTTATAAAATGAGTTCTCAGGCAAAGCAATAATCGCCTCAATTAAATCGCGTTCAATCATGTAGCGTCGCGCATTACTTTCGCCTTGACCCGCATCCCCTGTAAAAAGGGAAGAGCCATTATGAACTTCGGCAATACGACTTCCTAACAGTGTAGTCTCATTCATTTTAGCAATGTTGTTCAAGAGAAAAAGGAGCTGTCCATCACTACTGCGAGGAATCATGGCAAATGCAGGGTCATCGTCAAAATCAACCACAAAACGGGGGTCAAGAATCTCTTTTTTACCGCCCAGTTTCTCTGCATCCATTTTCCATGATTTACCATAAGGCGGATTAGAGAGCATAAAATCAAACTGTCGTGTCGGGAATTGATCATTGGAAAGCGTAGAACCAAAAGCAATATTACCCGCATTTTTTCCGTGTCCTGAAATTAACATGTCCGACTTCGTAATCGCGTATGTTTCCGCATTGATTTCTTGTCCGAAAAGATGGGTTGAAACCTTAATATTGTGCTCATCAGCTAAGGTATGGAGCCGTTTTTGCGCAACCGTCAGCATGCCCCCAGTGCCGCTTGCAGGATCGTAGCATGTGAAAGAACCATCTTTAATTGTGTCGGCAATCGGCATAAACATTAAATCGGCCATAAGCTCAATGACATCACGCGGGGTAAAGTGTTCCCCTGCCTCTTCATTATTTTCTTCGTTAAATCGGCGAATAAGCTCTTCAAAAATAACACCCATTGTGTGGTTGTCTAATCCCGGGATACGGACTTCACCTCGATCGTCTAATATTGGATGGGGACTCAAATTAATTGTTCTTGAAACAAATTTTGCAATCACATCCCCTAAAATACCTGCGTCCGACATTTTGTCAATCTGATTCCGAAAACTAAAACGTGTTAACACATCTTGAACGTTTTCCGAAAATCCGTCTAAATAAGTTATAAAATCAGCTTTTAATTGCTGTTCCTTTGCCCGAGATGCAAGATCCCTCAACGTAAAGGGCGATGAGTTACAAAAATCTTGTTTAGCCGCACAACATAGCGCATGGGTTTGTTCGAGAATTTTCCCTGTATCAAGCTTATTCTTCATCTCTAAGACGTCAGCCTTTGTATCTTCTAATACAGCATCAAGACGGCGAATCACCGTCATCGGCAAAATAACATCGCGATACTTCCCTCGAACATAAACATCACGCAGACAATCATCCGCAATCCCCCAAATAAAACTTACAATCGCATTGTGCGTAGCTTGATCCATAATATCCTCTTCTGTTTTAGTCTATATTTAATTCATTAATTAATATAGCACACTCCCACATGATAGTCAAGATTTACAAATAGAAAATAACGAGAAATTATAATTTTTAAAGAATCAAGAGTTATTTTATTGCAATTTTTTGAATAAGAGATGACGTTGGCTTTTCTGTAATATGAAATAAGCACCCTTTTTGTGAGATAGAATTTAATACCGAACATCGTAAATATGACTTGATATATAATTGAATAAAATATATAAGAAATAACAAAATATGAAAATTTTTATTTGCTTTTTTTAGTATGTTGGCCATTTGTGAGTGCCGTCATTTTGAGTTTGTACATCAATATTTCCCGCCTCTGTTGAGGTCCCTGAAACGTTTGTAGCGATTATTGAATTCGAACAGAATATTAATATTTATGGTTCGAAACAGCTGGCAAAACCACGTTGTTTGCTCACTAGAATGATAAAGGACAGCGTTAAAGTTTAAGATGATTTTGTATATTTTTTTATAATAATATATTGAGAATTTGCGGTGTCGTTATTTATAAAACATTTCGCATGTATATCCTTGACCCATTTTAATGAACTCGGGAGTAATTCATCATCTAATTGGTTGAGCTTGTTTTTGAAAAGCAATTGATTGGTACAAGAAAATTGTATTGAAGAGAACCCTTAGGACTGGACTAGTTTTAATAGCAAAGTTCTATCTTTTTTTTAATATATCACGCCTTGGTGTTTTATCAAGTCTCAATCACTTGACGTTAGGATATTTGGGCTATTTTTCTCAACCGTGCGTTTCGGTAAAGCCAAAGGCGCAACATCGCCAAATGGATATACGATCGAATTGACCCTATTTACATTTACTATTTAGCATAAATTAATAACCATAAACTGCTCGTCTTGCTATTACAGATTCTGATTTTATAATTTCATTATAAGTATATATCACATCTCCAGCTAATGTAAGATAACACAATTCTTTATCTTTAGGTTGAAAACAAAAATCAAACTGAGGATTTTCAAAAATAAACCACACAGACAAATCATGAGCAAAGATTATGTAGGGTTTATCATCACTAAATGTGCGTTTATCTCGCATGGTATCAATCTCATTTTCGGGAATTAAACAACTTATTTGGTTATAACTATTTTCACATGAAC
>CAZIVM010000076.1:4158-11850 GCA_964542845.1 uncultured Victivallales bacterium | reverse complement strand
TGTATATTTCAACGGAAACGGCCGCCGTGGCGCGTCTTTTTGAGGAACTCAACGAATTGCGCCTCAAAACAAAATTTGAATTTAATACAGAAACGAAAGAGGTATAGTAACATGGCGCAAGTGCGCCCCGCAAGACACGCAGTGTCGTATACTAAGTGGCTATGCCACCTTGCTGGATTGCGCGAAAAATCGACCGCCCTTTTTAATAACGAAAAGGGAGATTTTGAGGTAAAAAAAAGAATATCAAAAATTAAATAAGTGAACTGAAATGGAGTATTAAATGACCAATCGCGTATTACAAAAAATTACAGCTGCAGGGATGCAAAAAATCGCGGAAAGCGTGGCCACTGGGGCACAGATCATTATTAGTAAAGTGATTTATTATGCGCAACCCTTAAATGAATCCGAAGATGAAAATTTACCTTCAACGATTTTATACGCAGACGTAAACCCCGAACTCACCTACACAAACGCAGAAACGGTGGTGTATCGTTCAAAACTAGATACGACAGTGGGCGACTTCACTTTTTCGGCGTATGGATTAGTGACGAGCGATAATGTGCTTTTAGCGGTAAGATTTCAAAACAACGAAACCAAGCGTAAAACCGCAGGTGTAACGATAGGCAATCGCGTGATCAAGGCGATGGTGCTTAACTTTGCCCATGCGCAAAGCGTGATGAATGCAACGGTGAATTGCGATTTTTTAGCCGTTGAAGGGGCGACTGAAACGCGCGAAGGTGTGGCGCGCATTGCCACAGCTTCAGAGGTTGAAACCGGCACGAATAACACCACAATCGTTACGCCACAAAAACTCAAAGTAAAATTAGAAGGTTATGCTCCCAAAAATCACACCCATTCAAATTATGCGCTAAGTGATCACATGCATGAACGCATGATTGGAGAAGTGAAATATTGGGCAGGGGCAACCGCGCCCGCGCATTATTTAGAACTTAACGGCCAAAACTTAAGCAAAGTGGATTATGCAGCGCTTTATGCGATTTTAGGCGATGTGGGCGGTACAGCGCCCGCGGGCTTCTTTAAACTCCCCGACTTGCGTGGCGAATTTATCCGCTGTTTGGATAGTGGGCGTGGTGTGGATAGTGGGCGGAGTCGATTTAGTTTCGTGGGGGATGCAATGCGAAAAATTACAGGTTATGCAGAATTTTCGGGCGCGATCGTGCGAAATGTAACAGGCGTATTTGCGTTGGGCGGTAAAAGAGCGCTAACGCGTGATGATAACCTCGATGTAACCAGTGAACAAGCCTTAAAAATTGATACGTCGCTTCAGATACCCACAGCGAATGAGATCCGTCCACGTAGTGTGGCGGTGATGGCGATTATTTGCGTGGAATAAACCGAAAGAGGAAAGAGAATGAGAACTGAAATATTACGGCCACAATGGAAGTATTTGGAATTTGAAAATGAGGCACTTTTAAGCGGGATGCCCGCATTAGAACCCGTGGAGGATTCCGACGAGTTATATAAGGTGATTAAGCCTTATCGCTTCACCGTGTTTTTTAGCTGCGACACGGCTTTAACTTTTACGATCCATGAGGGTTTTATATTCGACGGGGCAAGTATTCCGCGTGCATTTTGGCGACTCATTGGACACCCCATGCAACCGCGCACGCTTGTTGCTGCTTTAATGCACGACTATTTATACGCCACCGAATTTTTGGAACGAAAGACGGCCGATTGGATTTTTTTGGAGATGCTTCAGAAGTCGGGCGTCGGTTGGATCAAACGGAATTTAATGTGGGGCGCGGTCGATCTCTTTGGAGGGAGTGTTTGGCGGAGTCATACGCTTAAAAGTGTGCTCGATGCGCGGGCGATTGAACCGCTTTTGTTTGGCTGTGAATCACTACCTAATGAGGTGAAGTTATGATGGACGCAAATACAGTTGGAATTTGTGCAACGATCGCAACCAGTGTGATTATAGGCAGTGCGTGGGTGATTTGCCGTGTGTGCAAAATGCTCCCGGCCAAAGAAACTGAAGAGAAATTCAGGACTAAAGAAGAATGCGACGTGATTCTTCATATAAACAACCAAAAAAATCCTTATGGCCGAAACCGAAGGAGTCGGAGGGGGCGATCATGACCACGTTAATGCTTACAAGCGATAAAATTTCGATTTCAATTCGTGCGCAAAATGAAGATGTTTCCCATAGTTTTAATATTGAAAAAAAAGATAATTCGGGGGATTCGTCGTTCTCAGATGTTGGCGATGGTGGGATCAAGCCGTGGGAGATTCAATACGCGGGACTTATCCCGTTTGGTGATGAAACGATGCTTCGCGATATTTGCGCGGCGGCACGCACAACGCAAGAAGACGGAAGCGCGGTGGTGTTTGATATTGTAGAAGAGATCTCAAACGCGTTGGGGATTCGGCGGGTGATTTTTGCGGGACAAGTGCGCGTGAAAAAAGCGCAAAATTTACAGGCTTACGCCGTGAGTTTTGGGCTCATCGAACACCAGGGCAGCGCCGAACGTGCCGAAGCGCGACGCGTGGCCGAAGTCATCGAAATCCAAACCAGTGACGGCACAATCAAAACCGACGGAACCCCGAGCGATATTGCCGACAAATTGGGCAAGGTGCTCCCATGAAGTTTAACCGAAAATTAATCGCCATTTCAAACGGTGTGCGCGTGGATTTACCGCTTGTGAGTTTAACGCTTACGCAAGGGATAAATGAAAGCGCAAAAGCGGTGTTTGAGATTCCTGCAGGGGTCAAAACCCACAGCGCAAATCAAATCGAATACGCGCACGGTTACGGGCAAAGTTTAGACACTGTTTTTTGTGGTTATATCAAAACTTTTCAACGACTCTCAAACGGAAATTTGCGAATTTTAGCCGTGAGTTATTCCGAGGCATTGCAACAAGAAATCGCGGTGTCCATGCGCAACGTAAAAGTGGCCAAAATCCTGAAGACGATTTCAGAAAAAACAGGGGTTAAAATTCAATATCACAGCGATTTTCCACACGCAAAAAATGTGCCGTTCTTCTTTCATAAGGGGTCGGCATTTAGCGCAATTCAACAACTTTTTATATTTTGCGGTCTCATCGATGCGGTTATTCTCACCGAACGCGATGGGAGCGCATGGGTGGGAAAAATTCAACACCACCCGCGCAACAACATTGTTTTTAAGATCGATGCCAAAATTTTACAAAATTCAAACGTCAATTCGTCGGAAATTGTGGCAGTGCCGAAAATGGCACCAGGGCTTAAAATTCAAGTTGATGCTCAAAGTGCGCGTTGTGTTGAACGCGTGATCGAAACGCTAGATGATATGCAAATCTATTTTGAACAGGATTGAAAAATGCGAAACTTAATCAAAAAAACCGTGTTAAAAATCTTCCCTGAACTCCAAAATCAAAGTCATTTGGGGCGATTGGGAAAGGTGGTGGACGTTTCATCCGCGCCAACGCATGGCGCAAAAAGCACGTTTGAAAATCCATTTTATAGCGTGGATGTACAAATTTATAACGCCGACTTATCCCCCACAAACTGGCCCATTCTTAAGGACGTGCCTGTATCAATCACAGGCGCGGGCGATGTTCGAGGGCTCGCTTCGCTACCTCAAGCCGGGGCGTGGGTGGAAGTGGGTTTTCTCTATGGATCGCCATGTTACCCTATTGTGCGCGGTTGCGTGCCGTGCGGATCTAAGATGCCAGGCATTGACGACGGCGGGCAACGTTGGGCAGAAAAAAGCGGGCAGTTTATCCACATGCAAAAAGGGGGGAATATCGCCGTTGAAACCGATCAAAGCGTGCAAATTTCCGCGGGGAAAACTAACGAAATCAAAGGCGGTACCGTCAACGATTTCAAGGCGCCGTTAAACTGGTTAGGCAGTGAACAAACCAACCTCTTAAAAGAGGTGTCGGACGCCCTTCAAAACGTGATCAGTGCGCTAAATCGCATTAGCACACATACGCACACGTCGGCCGCCGTCGGATTCCAAAATGCGCCGTCGGATCGATGCAGAGAACTCACCACTGAAATCGCACAAATCACAACCATAAAAACCAAAATCGACGTCATCACAAAGGTGTAAAAAAATACCTTGCACAGATTTTGTGCAAGGTATTAACTAAAACTCAATTAATGTTTCAGATATGATAACGCTGCTTCGGCAATAAACCCTGAACGGGTTTTACCTTTAAGTTTCGCTGAATAATCAATATTACGGAGTAAATATTTGGGAAGTGTAATATTAATTCTTTCAGGAGTTACTTCAGGAATATCAATATTTAATATTCCATATTGAACAATATCGTCTTTACAATCTTCTAACATTTCTGCACATTGTGCTTGAGTTGCTTCAATGGGGAGATCCTCACCATCTTCTAAAAGACCATTTATATGAAACTCTAAACCTTGTGTTGCATTCATTAACGCTTCCTCATTTGTCTCACCGAATGAAAAAAAACCGGGAAAGGCAGGGACTAATACGTTATAATTTTTATCACCTAAGATTAAGCACTGATAAATTCGTTTCATTTAAGGTTCCTTTCTACTTGTAATCTATGTTACAAATCTAATTATACAGAGGGCTTAAGCCCTGCTTGTCTGATAATGCTTTTAAAAGTACCGATAGCGACATCTTTTACTGGATGTGGCACAGTGACTCGGCCTTTTTTAATTGGATGTTTATATTGCTGATGACTTCCCTTACTCTCAACATAATACCATCCATCATCTTCTATTAATTTAATAATTTCACGAGATGAATAGGGCATTTTGACTCCATATATTTGGTTAATATTTCACGGAACACTACAATATACACCTAAATACACACTTTGTCAAGTGGATTTACTTAAAAATGTGTATTTTTTGTTTTTTTTGCATTTGGGGCTTGACTTTTGTATAAACTGGATGTAATTTAAATTTATCGCGAATTTAAGACGTTTGCGACATCGATGCGGTCATCACAAAGCACCAACTTTGTGAGATGTAAAATGACGGTATTTTTGTTTTAAAGTAAAATTTGAACAGAAATGTAAAACATTGCACAGGAAAATCTAAGCCTTTTGATGGAAACCGTACAGGTGGTGCTGTTGGGATGGGAGTCTTACCCGAAGTCAAGAGGCTTTCTTTTTTCCCAGTGCGGAGGAAAAATTATGGAAAACGCAAAAAAAACAGCCAAAGTATTTGACTTTTTGCAAAAGGGTGCTAAATTAAACTTATCGAAAACGCAATTTCGATCATCGCTCAAGCAGTCAGAAGAAAGCAACGAACTTTCTTTAGATGTAAAAATGATTGTTTTTTTGTGTATTGAAAATATTCAAAACATGAAAAAGAAAGTGTTTAAACTATTTAGGATTAAGTGGAAACCGTACGGGTCGTGCCGTTGGGATGCTGTTGCGTCAGTGAAGCTTAATCCTTCTTCATTTTAAACACGGAGGAAAAATTATGGAACCCTACGCTAAATTTAATGAATTGAGCCGTGAAGCGATTCTCGAGTTATCGATGGCTTACCGCGAATTCGATCGCACCCTCTTGGGTATTTTGAACTTACCGAAGCAAACCTTGCGATGGGCAATGCCTGTCATTCGTGAAGTGATGCGAAATAATCTAACCCCGACATTGCATGATGCTTTTATTCAGCATTTAGTGTATGGGGTCTGTTTTGAACTCCACGATTTTCTATCGCTGAAAGAATTTTATGAATATATCTATTCAATTCTTCAAGATAACATGGAAGAAGTAGAGAATATGCAATGCGTAATTCAGCTTGAACGATTTTCAATCGCCCGAGTGTGCTCTCCCCTTGAAGGAATTCTATTTAAATGTGGTGTAAGTGAAAGTGAATTCCCCGAAGAAAACGAGGTGGCATAATGGAAACACAAGAACCGTTAGTCATGGGGGGATGCGGACACAGCGCAAACGATGTTACATCTTGCACGGTTGTTTGCTTTTGGAGTTTTAGTTTGATGATTGGGTGCGGTGTGATTGCGTGGGTGATGTCATGAAACGTAAAAAAGCAAAACCTATTGCCGAGCTGGTCCCCGAACAAACCCCCGTGTTGAATTGTATTCTCACTGTTTTAATGGAAGAATTAAGGTCGTTGAATTTCGATAAATCCACACAACAAAAAATCAAACGCGCTTATCAACGGCGAATTCTCGGAAACTAACGGTTTGAACCCTAGCCCCATGGCTCACGCTGTGGGGCTTTTTTTGCGCAAAATCTTTGCGGGCAAAGTTAAACGATAACGAAAACGCACAATTTATGAAACCTTTAATTGATTACTTCGTTAACGCAAAAAAATCGTCGGGGCTCACCGCGGGACAAATTTGTAACAAAATGGCCGCACTCACAGGGAAACGTTATATGTTCGATCGCCACGCACTCTCACGCGTCCAATGGGCAATGCCAACAAAAGAACAATACTCAGCCGCACAAACATTCCTACCCCTTCATCGATCATACGAAGACGTCAAAAATGAATATCGAATTTTATTATCAAAACGATTAAAAAACACCACTCAAAAACGATTCTTTAAGGCGATTAAAAACAATTGTTCAACGATTCTATTTTATAAACCTTGCATGGCAGGGAGTAAAATTCGCATTCACCCCACTCAAAAACCCCTTGAACTTATCCGCGATATAATCACCACAACGTGCCCCGAAGGCGGTTGGATTCTAGATCCGTTCGGCGGAGGAGGAACAACAGCAGTCGCAGCAATCCAAACCAGTCGAAAATGCGTGATCATCGAAAAAAAATTGGATTATTGTCAAAAAATCGTCGAACGCTTAAAAAATCTTTCATAGGTGAAAATATCTCATCTAATTAAAATCATGGAGAAATAAAAAAAACTTAACACAATCTAATATATTAACGCTATACGTCAATGATATAAAAATTGATTTGAAATAAAGCTTATATATTAATTGTGGCTCGTGAGATATAAAAGGTGGCCGTGATCCGTCCGCCAAGACAAAACCACAGATAGGCTCCGCCGACTATCGAAAGCAGAGCCTAACGCTCCACCTATCCACTCTTCATGTTTTTCCCCAATCGCTTTTGCGAAAACCACACTCACCCCCTGAACATTTTGTGCCATGCTTTTTTTATGAAATACCACTACGCACAAAAAAGGACGATAAAACTTTCAATAAAAAATTATAAGATTCCTCTACCCATTTTTCTACCTTTTTGTAGTATTCAACAGAATATCACAGAATATCAAATAATTCATAATGATTTAATTTCCATACACTTACAATCACGAATTAAAAAGATAATGGTGGAGATGCGGGGGGTCGAACCCCGGTCCTGAACAAGACAACGGAAAACGTCTACACGTTTATTTCGTTTTTATTGCTTATCGTCGTTTCCTTGAGCCAGCGAACAGGCGAAGAACCGACTACGTTTACTTAATTTCTTGACCTCACGCCGCAAACTAAAGCGCTCAGTCCAGCCTGTTGCCTTACGCTACAACTATCCCATAACAGACATTTGGGTAGGAGCGACCACCAGCTTTGGGTGGTGTGGCTGCGCAATTGCTTACGCTGCCATTGCAAAATCTTGTTCTGCAGTTATTTTTTTGACCGATGATTAAAGAGGCCAACGATCATCCTCTACGTGCGGTTAACAATCTACTTGAGCAGTCGAAACCATTTCATCCCCATGTATAAGATCACGAGCATTTTACATACTCTTATATTATAATATACGACAAAAAG
>CAZIVM010000076.1:0-4148 GCA_964542845.1 uncultured Victivallales bacterium | reverse complement strand
TAAAAAGTCAATAGAACTCCAAATAATTTTTAGTTTTTATTTTTAAGCCAGTTCGCAATCATTTTTAATATCGTCGAACGTCTTAAAGTGAAGTTTAGCTATTTTTGAAAAGAAATCGACATCATGATGTTCTCTCCACAATGACTTTCCTAAAGCGAGTACTTGCGTGCCTGCCCCCTTTAATAACCCAACATTAAATTCACTTGAAAGTGCATTCATGCGTTGCAAGTAAGCCGAACGCGCTAAGACAGAGGCGGTGGCAACAGCGAGTTCCGACTCCGCCTTGGTTCGTTGAATCAATTCAATATGACGCCCTTTTTCCATCAAAGTGCGCGAAACAATATCACTATTCGAAAATTTGTCTAAAAGAGCTTTGGATGCATTGCACCCTTTTTCTAGCAAATTTTCGAGCGCGCGAGCATGTGCCCATGCCAATATTTTATTGACATTTGGTGTGCGTTCATACATTCGATTATAGGCATCATTGCCGAGAATGACAATTGAAAAATTTTGTTGTGATAATATTTTTTGTACTTGTTGCGCCATTGAAATAATTTTGGTATCTGAAACAGTTTTACAATCTTTAACCCCTAATTTTTGCAATAATTCTACCTTTGATTCATCCACGTAGGCCGAACAAGCAATAAGAGGTCCAAAAAAATCACCTTTTCCCGACTCATCCATCCCAATCATATTTTCAGTAAATTGAGGCATCGAACGATGAGACGCGTTAACCTCGGAAACCCCATCGGCAATTCCGGCGAGTCGTGGCACCCTGTTTTCTAATGTATAGCGAACAAATTCATCTGTCCCCTTCCCCTGCACCACCAATTTTCCAGACTGATAAAAAAGGATATTCACCCCCTGACCCGAAAAACGCCATGCAACATGCGCGGGAGGAGTGAGCGCATCAAAATTATGTTCAGCCAAATAGTGTTGCAAAACAGTAGATTCTTCAATTTGTAGAGATGTTGAAAAGGAAGTTTGGGGTTTTGACATCGTAAAATCCTTATTTTTTTTATAATTAGGGTTGTAATTTAACGCTTGAACGTGTATATTTCAAATGAAATTGTAGAAAAATATTTAAAATTCACCCATAAACGCCAATTATGAAGGAAAAATTATGAAAAACTGGTTTCGCATACTTTGTTTCATTGCATGTATCTATACCACAACGTTACATGCGTCTGATGAGTTTAACCCATTTAAAGAACGTAAAAACTGGCCACAAAAAGCGCGTGCAATTGATCAAATCATCATTAAAAAAATTGAAGCTGGCGAAAATGTACACGTAGCACTCACGTTTGAAGAAATTATGAAAGAAGTTAATGCAAAAGTGGGGGCGATTAACAGTGAAGTCACGCCTGATATGCGTCCTATAACAGAGTTTACTCCTATCGCTCGCGCAGAAGCTCAAAAATTATTTCCTAAAAAAACAGAAGACCTCAAAAAAGAAATGACAAAAAAACTCACCCAGTCTATCAAAGTATTCAAAACAGGAGAAAATGTTAAAGTTCACTGCACGCTTGATGGGAAACGATATGTATTAAGTGGATCATTTAACGGGGTTCAAAACAATGCCGTATCCGTAGGGACACGAACAGCGCCTATTCACACGATTGATCCCGTAGATCGCGCATCATTGTCGGTTTCAGAACGCAAAGATTATGTTGAAAAAAAAGTCAAAATTGAGTTAGATGAATATATCTCAGCGCGTCAGAAAACATACAATCAAGCCAGAGAAAATCTTATATTTAAACAACGTCTTAAAAACGAACAAGCGGGTTACATTCAGTTTGCCGACAAATGGTACACTCCCGAAGAAATTGCACGACTCCTTATCGAATTAAAACCTGTCCCTGAAGAAAAAAAGGAAGATGCTAAAGTCGATTACTCTAAACTCTCTCCAGAAGCCGCAAAAAAACAAAAACGTTTAGATCTTTTCCAAAAAATAAAAGAATATCATGCTGAGTGGAGAACACATTCCCCTAAAGGGATTGATGTCTTGGTGGGACCAGACAGTTTAATTTGGGGAATCTCAATGGAAGAGTATCAAGAAATTATGGGATCACGGATTAAAGCAACGCGCTCAGGTCAAACATTAATCATTGATCCATATAACGATCCAATTTCTAAAACCCCCTGTCGCTTAAATTTAACATTTAAAAGAGAATCCATCGCCTCTTTTTCCAAATATTATAAAGATGTTGATCCTGCAAACATTCACAAACTCTATAATTTGATGGATAAACAATTTGGCCCTCCCAAAGAACCAGATCGCTTTGTGATTGAAGGCAAACGTTTTACATGGGAAGGAAAATTAGTCAAGGCCATATTCTCGTCAACAATTATCGATGAACAACGTGTTGATATTCGTATTGATTTTGTTAAGCTATAATATAATAAGGATAAAAATATGCGTTCTATTTGCACGACCATCATAGGTTTAATGTGTTCAGCGTCCCTCTATGCAACATCACCTGACTCTCGTTATGAAACACTTCAACTTTCGCGATTTGATGAAGTGGGCGAAGAATTTGGACTCAGCGCAACCTTTGATCAAACACTTAAAGTGCGTTATATGACCGCTGACGAAAAAGAGATTCAAACAACTGAAACTCAATCTTCCTCTTCTTTATCCGCCACGCTTAAAACTCTTGAAGTCTCAAACCGTGGTTATGCAACAGCGATACAACTTACCGTGGTTGAAGCACTCGCGCGAACAACGACGTATCCAGATGCAAAAAATTTATTTCAAAAAGGATATACCATCGTTATTCGCCTCAAAGATAGTGAACGCATCTTTACACAACCCAATGGCGTCCCCTTAAATGAAAAAGACGCCGAATTTTTTGAAAACTTTATTTCTCTTGATCAAGGCAATATCCATCAAGATTTATTTGGACCTGCACGAGACAGTGATATTTCTCAACCCTGGATCGGCAATCAAGCGAACTGTCAAAAAATGTTAAAAAATATTGCAAAAGAATTTCCACACGGATTCGTTGCGCGCTCTTGTATCACACCTAACGACCAGAAAAAACTGAGCGAAACGGTAGATGGGATTGAATACGTACGTGTAGTCAGCCAAATCGTAGCCAACGACATGGTATTAGAAAATGATCAAGTCAAGCCCAAATCTTCTCAGCTTTTGATTCGTACAGGGATACGAATTCCACGCCATGGGGAGTCTAACGCATTATGGACTTCTGCCTCATTAATTTCAATTGACATGTTATTGGATACCCAAGATGAAGATAACACTTCTATTTTAGTTCGCCAAACCACCCAAATCAAGCAACAATCCATGATAGCGCCCTTCCCCAAAGTCAAAACCGATAAAAAATAATCTAATTTTAAGCACAAAAATCAAAAAAGTTTAATTTTTTTTGATTTTTTTCAAAAAAAAGGCTTGCATTTTAGATTTAAGCGTGTATATTAAAAATATGGTAAGCGATAATAAATTGATTCCAGAAAAAAGTTTTGAAAAAAATTAAAAACTTTGGAACAATATAAAAAAAGAATCGTTTATTCTAATAGAGATGAAAATCTCGATGATCTATAAAAATTGCACAAAGGACATGAGAAGCGCTCATCAACGAGTTTTTTTAGGTTTGCGTATGTTGTTTGTTGTTGTTCTCTCTCTTTTTCCTCCGAGATGAATGATCTTCATGCCCTTTGTGCTACTTATAAAATTAACGGGTTAATCCCCGATGCTCTTAAATTTTGCACGAAGGACTCGAGTTACGATGTCAGGTAAGGAGTTTTTTTTAGGTTTGCGTATGTTGTTTGTTGTTGTTCTCTCTCTTTTTCTCCGATCTTGAAATCGCGTTGTTCGCGTCCTTCGTGCTTTTTCTTTTTAAATGATTACACTTTATTACTAATTAAATATCATTCATTGAGTTCAGTCTGTTTTAATAATTAATTTATATCAATAAAAGATGTATTTATTTCTTTGAACCATTTGCTTTTCTTAAATAAACTGTTATATTATTAACGTAATAGAAAATTAATCAAGGAATAAAATGATGCGTAAATTAAAGTTTTCGTTTATTGTCCCCATCTATAATGTAGAAAAATATTTATACGAATGCTTAGATTCTCTTGATTAATTTTCTATTACGTTAATAATATAACAGTTTATTTAA
>CAZIVM010000075.1:3985-11913 GCA_964542845.1 uncultured Victivallales bacterium | reverse complement strand
ATTTTTGTTAGTGTTTCCCTTAGGCGTATTTACGCTTTATGTATCGTTGAACTTAAATGTTTATTATGAAATACTTCAGTGTGTGCCAAGTGTTGTGACAACGATTGCCATCCATCCGATTTTAATTTTGGCAGGACTCCTTATTTTCTGGAATCCTCAAGATGATATCGATGTCCCGTTAAAAAAGATGTTGGATTCGCCTGAAGAACCTTTATTTGAAAGTCATCTCTATGTTGAACAATAATCCCGTTGAAAAATCTTTTTTAGATCACCTTGTTGAGACCTTGTCTCATACGACCATGGAACGCGTTCAAATTTCTGAAACAGTTTGGTCTTCTTTTACAACAACTTCTGTGCGTAAGGCTGTTTCAAAACCCGCAAGTGAAGTGATTGAAGCATTGAAGATGCAAGAAATTAAAAAAGATGATGATGAAATTGAACCTTTAGTGCCAGCAGATTCTGTCGCTGCACAACTTCATTCCGCTCCAAAAGTAGCAGAACAAGAGAAGCGTCCATCAGGACCTTGCACATTAAATTGGGAAGAACTCACGGAAGCCATTCGTGGCTGTACAATGTGTAAACTCTCTCATGATCGTGTTCATAGTGTTATTGAGCGTGGCTCACGTCAAGCCAAGGTGATGTTTATTGGTGACTGCCCGAATAAGATTGACGAATCTTCTCAACAGCCTTTTTCGGATGAATCAGGTGAACTTCTCAATAAAATGATTGCCGCCATGGGGCTAGGGGAGCATGATTATTATATTACACAAGTTGTTAAATGTCGTCCATCGATGCGTCGTGCGCCCACAATGGATGAGGGCGAGAAGTGCAATTATTATTTACAACGTCAAATCGAATTGATTAAACCTGAGGCGATTGTTCTTTTAGGACACACTGCCTCGGTGCATTCGATTCGCAACTGCACAATTCCGCGTGACTTTTCTGCGTTAATAGGAACATGGTTTGATGTGCAAAAAATTCCTGCAATGCTTATTTGTAGCCCTGCCTATATTTTGTCGATTAAAGACCCTGCTCGTCAACAAGATGAAAAACGCCGTGTTTGGAATGCGCTTCAAGCGGTTATGGCACGACTCTCAAATTAAGATTTTAACGCTTAAATGATTTTTTCAATGCCGTCATGAGGCTGTTCTGCCACAGATTCAAGTTGGTTTTTTGTCGATTTTTGACCAAAGATTTGACCGATAATGATTCCGATAATCGCCCCGATAATTCCAACAACAATATATCCAATATAAGTTTCTGCTAACCACGCGGGTTGATAATCATTTTGGAAAATGTGATACTCCAAAATAAAAAAGAGAATATTGCCGATCAGTCCGAAAAGAGAACTTAAAAGTGCGGATAATGGCTTCGCTTTCGGAATAAACAAAAGGATTAATGGAATGGCAACAGATGCGGTTAACACGCCTGACGAAAGAGTATATAAATCGTATAGTGATTCTGCAAAAAATCCATAAATAAGCCCGATAATAATTGTAAGTATAGAAAACAAACGAAGTCGAGAGAGTTGTTGAAGTGGGGTTTGCGTTGGAGGAAGCAAAGGATCTGCAATGTCGTGAGAAATCGCCATCGCACTTACGTTTGCAAAAGAATCAATCGTTGACATTTGCACTGCAATGATTCCTAAAAACATTAAGAGTTGAACCATCGGCGCACACCCTTTTTCAATCATTGCAGGGATAATTTGAAGCGCATCTGCTCCGATAAGCGATTCACTCTCTCCATAAGGAAAAATGAGGATGGCACAAAACGCAATAATTGTAGGACAAATCAATGTGAATATAATATGAACTGCGCCTCCAAATGCAATCCCTTTATAACTCTCTTTGAGTGATTTACACGCGAAAATTCTTACCACTAAATCTTGTTCGAAAAGCCATCCTGGGAGATAAGCAATGAGCAAAATAATGGGGAGGATTCGACCGCAAGCAAATAAAGAAAATATGGTGTTTTCGCCATAGCTTTGTGTGGGTGTTTGGGCGAGGGTGTCGATGACATTCCCTTGAGGTGCAGCATCACTTGCCAAAGAGATGGCAACGATGGTTAAGATTGAGATAAACCCAATCATTAAAATAAATTGAATTAAATCGGTTAAAATGATTGCACGGAATCC
The DNA here is from genome assembly GCA_964542845.1 of uncultured Victivallales bacterium. GTDB lineage: Bacteria > Verrucomicrobiota > Lentisphaeria > Victivallales > CAZIVM01 > CAZIVM01. Next base: position 9,779 of record CAZIVM010000075.1, on the reverse strand, counting down.
TCCTAACACCATATAAAATAAGATGGGTGTTACAAATAAAATCATGCAAATTTGCGGACTCGTATTTAAGAAACGTGAAAGAAGATTGCCCGCCATGAAGAGTTCGGCGCCCATCCATGAGATAAAAATAAACAAACTACAAATTCCCACGAGGATCGCGGTGGGTTTTCCAAAACGATGCATTAAAGCGCGCGGAATCGAGATTGCACGAAGACGTCGTATATAAGGAATGATCAACAAAATTAAAAAGATCAGTAAAAACCATGGAATGGGCAGAACCCAAAGTCCTGATAAACCTTGCATATAAATTTGTTGGATGCCGAGTCCTATCCAACCGAGCATCATCCAACCTGCGGCAAGAGATATTCCCATTTGCCAAAAAGGCAACGTACGATTGGCGCACCAGTATTGTGCGTTTTCATTGGGTTCGTGAGCCACTTTTTTTTTCTCTTTACGATAGATATAAAAACCGATACTTATCATAAATAAGGCATAGAGGGCAAAACAAAGGTAGTAGTAGATTTGTGACATTATTTCTTTTTCTTTGAATGAGATTTTGGGGTTTCAAGGGTAGGGGATTGGAGTTGACGAATTTTGTCTCGTAGAAAAGCGGCGCGCTCAAATTCAAGCTGTTCCGCGGCTTCAAGCATTTCGCGTTCGAGGTCGATAACGAGTTGTTCTTTTTCGTCGATATGGACAGGATCTTTTTCAAAAAGTTCGCTAAAATGAGGTTCATTTTTCCCTTTTTTCTTATGTTTAGGAGACCCTACAAAATATTCGCCAACGCTTTCTCTCACTTCTTTAACGATGGTTTGGGGAACAATTCCGTGCGCTTCATTATAGGCAATTTGTTTTTTACGACGTGCGCGTGTGACATCTGCGAGTTTTTTAATGGCGTCGGTAATTTTATCGGCATAAAGAATGACACGTCCATTTGCATTTCGTGCGGCACGCCCTGCCACCTGTATGAGCGAACGTTCCGAACGTAAAAAACCTTCTTTATCCGCATCGAGAATACAAACAAGCCCCACTTCGGGGAGGTCGATTCCTTCACGCAAAAGGTTAATTCCAATCAAACAATCAAAATCACCCCGACGCAACTCGGTTAAAATGCGTGCACGTTCGAGTGCATCAATTTCTGAGTGGAGATAGCGTACGCGGATTTTCAAATCTGTTAAATAATCGGCAAGACGTTCTGCAGATTTTTTGGTTAACGTTGTCACCAGTGTGCGTTGACCGCGCATGGCTTCCTCTTTGATTTCGTCCATTGCATCATCAATTTGCCCTTCAAGTGGACGCACCTCAATGAGGGGATCTAGCAAACCCGTTGGGCGTACCACCATCTCAATGGGATCCCCTGAATGTTCAAGTTCGTATTTTGCTGGCGTTGCAGAGACAAATATTTTTTGACCCGTGATTGCGTTAAATTCATCGAACTTAAGGGGGCGATTATCCAGTGCAGAGGGGAGTCGGAATCCATGGTCGACAAGGGTCTCTTTGCGTGAACGGTCGGCTTTATACATGGCGTTGATTTGAGGAATGGTTACATGAGATTCATCAATAATGGTGATAAAATCTTTCGGAAAGAAGTCGAGCAAACAGAAAGGTCTTGCCCCGGGTGGACGTTCGGAGAGGTGTCGGGAATAGTTTTCGATCCCCGTGCAATATCCCATCTCTTTCATCATATCTAAATCGTAGTTTGTTCGCTGTTCAAGACGTTGCGCTTCCAGAAGTTTATTTTCTGAACGGAAGATATCCAATCGTTCTTTGAGTTCGCCCCGAATCCGAACGGCGGCTGCATCGAGTTTTTCTTGAGGTAAAACAAAATGTTTACAAGGAAAAATCACAACGCAGGGGGGATCTTGAAACGGTTTGCCTGTTACATCATCACAACGCTGAATTCGTTCAATCGAATCGCCCCAAAATTCAACACGAATAAACCCTGCGCGATGCGGTTCAAAAATATCGACAATGTCGCCTCGTACGCGAAACTCTCCCCGACTCGGCGCAATGTCGTTGCGATCATATTGAGAAGCGATTAAGTGCGTGAGAAGTTCTCGACGTGAAATTTTATCCCCTTTTTTAAGCGGAAGACACATGTGGGTGTAGTCTTCAGGAGAGCCTAATCCGTAAATACACGAGACGGATGCCACAATAATCACATCGCGTCGTTCTAACAAAGAGGCACTGGCGGAGAGTCGCAACTGTTCGATATTTTCATTCACAGCGGCATCTTTAGCAATATAAGTATCTGTTTGTGGGATGTACGATTCGGGCAAATAATAGTCGTAATAGGAGATAAAAAATTCGACCGCGTTTTCAGGGAAAAAAGCCTTGAACTCGGAATGAAGCTGAACGGCAAGGGTCTTGTTGTGAGAGAGGACTAATACGGGACGATTAAGTTTTGAGATTGCATTTGCCAACGCAAATGTTTTTCCCGACCCTGTAACCCCTAACAATGTAGAGGCTTCATCTCCATTTTGAATATTTTGGATCATTTGATCAATCGCATGCGGTTGATCCCCTGCAGGCGCATAATTTGAAACCAATTTAAACATAAAATTAAACCTCAAACGTTAACAATATTCGTATGAGGTTTAATATATCGTATAAAGCGAAAAAAGCAAGTCGATTCTCTTAAAACTTTTTATTTTGTTTGGGAAACACGGAGAATCAGAGCGCCATGGGCTGGAAGTTTGATTTTGCTATTTGCATTGACCATTGTTTTATTCCATACGTCAAAACCTGTGCAAGGGAGTTCGATTTGACGCTCTTCATTAGCACGATTAAAAAATCCAATCGCTATATCTCCATTGTAAAGCGGTTTTTCGATTTTATAGATTTGAGGTGCAAATTGTGTTTGAACCCCTTGAATACAAAGTGGATCTTGATGAATATCAATTAAATCAACATTGGTAATGAGGGCGAATGTACTATCGCTCATCCCTGCAATGTCGCTCGACATAATCATTGGTGCTGCGAGAATCGACCATAAGGAGACCTGTGTCCGTTGTTCTTCATAGGTAAGTTTTGAGGGACGAAACTGTTTGTTCTGTGTGTTGGGGGTGCCTATATCTCCTATGAGTAACATGTCAGGATCATTAAATGCGCCCGGATGTTGAAATTTTTGCCAACGGGGAGAGTGGTCAAATCCAATGCTTGAAATCGAACCCCATGCGTCATGAATATCGCCTGTGGTTCGCCAAAGTTGTGCATGCGCTGAAAGACCTTCTGCGTTTTCAATCGGTGCAGCATTGGAAAGACTCAATACAATATCACGATTGACTTTTCGGATATCTTCTGCAATCCGTTTCGTGGTTGGAATATCGTTGGGTTTCCAATCCACTTTGACATAGTCGAAACCCCAATCCGCCCATTGTTTGACGTCTTGATCAAAAAGCCAATTTGCGCCCGTATAGTCGAGCTTATTTTTTTCGACGGCTGGCCAACGTCCAAAAACTTGATTTTTCTGTATGCGTTGTCCGAGGGGTAAATATTTTGTTTTCTCTTTGCCATTATCTGTTGACCCCCCAATGAATCCCGCGTAAGTACAAACCCATGGGGTGGAGTAAATTCCAATTTTGAGTCCTTTATTATGCACATAATCGCACAAACTTTTCATATCGGGGAAACGTTCGTTACTTTGAATGGCGTTATAAACACCACCGCGTTCGCCTTGCCAACAGTCGTCGATATTGACATATTGCCATCCGTAATGGATAATCCCGCGCGCGACAAACGCATCTGCAATATTACGAATATCGGTATCTGATACCGATTCAGAGCAACAATACCAACTGTTCCATCCCATGGGAGGCGTAAGCATCAGAGTATCGCCAATGGCAATTTCAAACGGACGCTCTATCCTTCCATTTTTATCGTTTGCAATGACGCGAAGTGTATATTTCCCTTCGGTGGCGACTGCGCCCGAAAGCATTTGTGTTTGCGGATTGAACGACACGCCTTTAGGTAAGTTTTGAACATCGATTTTAACCTCTCCTTCACCGATGGCAGAAACAAAATGATGAATGGGGTGATTCGGACGCGCTCCAATGATTGGCGCACCTGTGATGCGTGCAGTAGGCGATGAAGGGGCGCATTGACACCCCGCAAAAACTGTGGTTAAAACGATCGTTGTAAAAAATGGAATATGTTTCATGTTCGCCTCAGTTATTGAATATTGATAATTTGAAAGCCTTTTTGAATGGAATATATTTTACCATTTACGATTAAAGTATAAGGATGATTGGAGGTAATATGAATCTCTTTCCCCTCTTTTGCAATCAAATCAGTGAGCGTATTTCCGAATTTAAGACGTTTAATTCCGACTTCGCCTTGGGTCTCTTTGAGATGCCATTTGATTTCATTTTTGAATGCATCTACACTATAAATGCCAATCACGTTCTCAATAAATAGAGAGATGGGGCCGAGCGCTGACCACCCGCAAAAGTTAGGACGACAGCGACGGCCAAATTCTGTAGAGGGCAGGTTTTTAGTCGGAGAGTAACACTCCCAGATTGTGTGGGGTTCGTAATCATGAAATGTTCTAAATTGTTGATTGAGAATTGTTTTAGACTGTTCATGCGCTAAATCCATGTAACCATACTTTTCGAGCCCTTTAATCCCCATATAAGCTGTGGGTAGCCACATTGCTCCGCGCCAATAATCACCAGTCTCTGCGTCGAAATCCACATGGTCTGCACTAAGGGTTGTCCATGGAATAGGAGTTCCGAGTTTTTGCGAATCGTTGAGAAATTCTACCATGCGTTTCATTTGAGTTTGGGATGGAATTCCCGAAAGTACAGGCCAATAGGAAGCCGGGGTTAGCACTTTAATTTTTTCGTACGTTTTGCAATGAATATCGTAGTAAACACCGTCGGTAGAATCATAGTAATAGGCGTTGAGTATATCGGCAAACGCTTGATGTTTTTGACGGTATTTTTGTGCGGTCTCTTTGTCGTTAATGAGTTCTGAAAGTTCTGCGATGTAGTAGCACGAAAGTGCTTGCTGACTTATCGCATCTACCCATAACATATCAGGATTGTTAGGACGGTGCGGTTTAAACTTTTTATTTCCTGCAGGACGTCCGCGTACGGTATTATCCATCCCTGAACATCCACCTTCCCAAAAGTAACCCACGGGGTGTTTACGCCAATGTGTGATGTTTTGAACCCCTGGAAGTTTTTCGCGTTTTTCCAACGATTCCAACCAGTTAAAATGACGTTGTAAATAGGAATCTTGTTGTAATAATTGTGAAAGGTGAGCTTTATCTCCTGTAAAGAGCGCGTTTTGATACTCTGCCCATGCAAAGAGTGGGGGATTGTCCGCAAGATGAATCATTTCTGGGATTTTGACCCCATCATGTAACGGTTTATAAAAATTATTGAGTGTTTGAGTTCCAGGAAAAACATTTGGTGCATATTTACTAAACATCACCATAAAGCAAGTATCCCAAATCCAATTTTGATTATCGTTTTCTCCAAAACCTTCGTCGATAAAAGGACTTTGTGGCATGCCATCGCGCACTTTCATATTGTGGTAAGCGATTTCCCAACATTGACGATAGAGGTCTACATAACCTGGTTCAGGAGAATATACGGGTTCTGGGATTTGTTCCCATGGAACATTTTTTTCCTTAACAAATACAATGGGTTCTGAGGGTTGAATATGGGATGATGTTTCGCAACTTGTCAGGGCGCATAAACCCAATCCTACTAATGAAAATTTAAAGAATGAATGTTTACAAAATTGATTCATAACTTTTCCCTTTGTGAATAAATATTAAAAGTAAAAC
>CAZIVM010000075.1:0-3975 GCA_964542845.1 uncultured Victivallales bacterium | reverse complement strand
GTAATCTACATTCAAAAGAGGAAAAAAGCAAGTCAAAAAAAGATTTTAAATGAAAAAAAATGTATTTTACTTTTTTTGAGAATATAAAATAGAAGATTAATAAGAATGAATTGCAGTTTTAAACTTTTAATCGTTGAATTGACTGCAATTTATCAAGCTCTAAGGCTAAATTGTGGGTCATTTTGTCGGGATGAGCGCGGAGTTCTGCTAACGCTTTCTCATCGAAAAAACGAACTTCATCAATTTCCGATTTTTGAAAAGTGAAAGGCCCTGCATGTTGAATGGCAAAAACCTTTACATCTTCGGATTCAATATCATTACGAATTTGTGAATCAAATAAATATTCAAGGGGTTGAGGTGTTTTAATGCCGAGTTCTTCGCCTAATTCACGCGTTGCCGCGGTGGCATAATTTTCTCCTAAATCTAAATGTCCGCCCACTGCGGTATCCCATTTGCCGGGTTGAATATCTTTGAGATGATTGCGTTTTTGCAACAAAATATCTCCTGTTTCGGGATGATAAACCACAACATGTACTGCACGATGTAGTAAGCTCGGATCACCATGACATTGTTTGCGTGGTGCTTTCCCGATTATTTCACCTTGCGGATTGATAATATCAAAAAATTCTTCATGAGAAGTTGACAATGGAAAATAGAAATTAAATAGGGTTTCGCCATTTTGAGAGATCACTTCAATTCCCCCTTTGGCAGTTTTGACCACACCATAAACTAAGGCAAGACCTAATCCTTTGGATGCACTTTTTGTGTTATTAAGCGTGATATAAGGTTCAAAAATTTGTTTTTGAAAATCTTCGGGAATTTCAATGCCATTGTTTTGAATCGATAATTTGGCGTAGAAGTCGCTTTTTTCAGCTTCTAAAATCATGTTTTCAGGCAAGGTTGAGACCATCTGTGTCGATAGAGAACACGGTGTGTTTTCTGCATGGAACGCCGTTGCATTTTGCATCACATTTAGTATCGCACGTGTTAAAAGTTTCGGATTTGCATTAATCATTAACGCCCCATCCTGATGGGTGAGATTCCATAATGATGTGTCAACATTTTTTGCGACGACTTGATTCACGCATTCGCATAAATCAAGTTTTTCTGGCGCAGGGGCTCTTTTTCCCGCAAACACCATCAAATCATATAATATTGATGAGGATTCATCCACGGTTTGAATAATTTGCTGGGCATATTGTGCCACTTTTTCGGGATTCTCTTTCATCATCACTTGCATCTCAGCGCAGAGTCGAATCGCCCCCAATACATTATTAATATCGTGCACAAACGTTGTGCTAAAATGAGAGAGGGCGTCGATGCGCTCCGATGCGTTAGAAGGATTCATTAGGCGCGTAATCCTGTGGTTTCATCTAATCCAAATCGAATGTTCATACACTGAACAGCTTGACCTGCTGCCCCTTTAGTGAGGTTGTCGATACATGAAGTGATGATAAAATTACCAGTGTGATCATCAAATGCAAAACCAATTTCGCAACGATTAGTAAATGTGATATGTTTGGTATCTGCGGTCGTATTAGGGGCAAGTACGCGAACAAAATATTCGTTGGCATAATCTTCTTCGTAGGCACGAATCGCATCTTCAAGAGGGGTTGCTGTTTTTGCCTTAAGAATGACCGTGGAATTGATCCCGCGATTGACTGGGACTAAATGGGGAATAAAGTTCATTGCAATGGGCGCGCCATTGGCGGCATTGGAGAGTTCTTGCTCGATTTCGGGTAAATGACGATGCTTAGTCACCCCATAAGCGCGAACACTTTCATTACACTCTGGGAAAAGGTAAGGTAAGTCGACTTTACGTCCTGCACCTGATACCCCACTCATTGAGGAGGCAATAATGGGGGTGGTTTCAACAATGCCACGTTTAAGCAATGGAGCACACGCCAAAATAATACTGGTGGGATAACATCCTGCGCAAGCGATTAAATCGGCTGTTTTAAGTTGTTCGCGGTAGAGTTCGGGCTGACCATACACTGCTTTAGGCAATAAGGCAGGGGCAGGGTGATCTTCTTTGTAATATTTTTTGTATTGCTCGGTTGACTTCAATCGGAAGTCGGCTGAAATATCGATGATTTTGACCCCTTTTTCTAAAAGAGGAATGGCAATTTCTGTGGCGAGTCCGTGTGGGAGTGCCAAGAAGGCAACATCGCAAGTTTGGGCGATGAGATCGACATCGGGGGCAGAGAAGGTGAGGGGGAGTTCGGCATAACGTGGAAACATGGAACCCACGGGTTTGCCTGCGTTTTGACGTGAGGTGATCACTTTGATTTCAGCATTGGGATGTTGGCTTAAAATACGGATGAGTTCTTCGCCTGAGTAACCTGATGCGCCGACGATTGCAATTTTAATTTTCTCTGTCATTTTTTATTTCCTTGCGTTTAAAATATTGAAAAGATTAATTTTGAATATTTAAATATACTATTTAATTGATATTTTTCAAGTCAAAACTCCAAAACACATAGAATAATGTTTGCTTTTTTCGCATCTCGGAGTATATTAACGCCATATCTTCTTTTTAAAACACACAAATAATGAGGTTAAAAAATGATTCCTTCTCTTGTATCAATGGTGCGCGATTTGAGCTTTGTACGTCTTGCAGGGACTCAAAGTGAACAAGATGCTGCTAGTTTAATTGAACGCTGGATTTCTGCTTTAGGATTTAAGGTGACCATGACCCCTTTCCCTATTGAAAACTTTTCAGATGGAACGGCATCTATTGAAATAGAAGGTAAAGTATTGAATGGAATTCCGTTTGGTCGATGTGCGGATTCAACGACCACTGCGGAACTCATTTATACAGAAAACCCAAAGGTTGTGAACCTCTCCCCAGAACATCATCGCGGAAAAATCTTACTCACTTATGGGAGTCCGCGTGGGATTTATCACGAACTCAAAGATGCAGGAATCGCTGGAATTATTACAATTACACCACCTTTTAAAGAAGCGTGGAGTCTTTCCCATCGTCAATACGAAGAAAATGTGATCCCATCAATGACTGTGACCTACGATGATGCAGCAAAACTTGCCTCCCTTTCAGGCAAAACCGCAACCGTTAAAATTCAACAAAAAACCCATCAAGCTACAGCCTATAATATAGAAGTGGATATCCCCGGGACCCATCCCGATGGATCAATCACTTATTTTGTTGGACACTACGATTCTGTGGCGCGTTCTCCCGGCGCATGTGATAATGCGGGTGGATCAGCAGTATTGGTTCAGTTGGCGAAACATTTTGCTGAAAATCCGCCTGTTCGCGATGTGAAAATGATTTTCTTTTCGGGCGAAGAACTCGGCTTAATCGGTTCGCAAGCGTATTGTGATGCGCACAAAGATGAAATCTTAAAACGGGGTCGACTTGTCATTAATGTGGATGTTTCGGGGGATGACCTCGGAAAAGACGAACTTTATATTACGGGCACAAATGAACTCTTAGGTTTTGTTGGCGGATGTACGCGGGCGGCTGGCGTTTATTGCAATACTCAGATTTCATTATATTCTTCGGATTCGATTCCTTTTGCACAACTGGGCGTCCCCTCAGTTAACGTGGCGCGCTATGGTGGAAAAGCCTCGTTTTTTGGTCATACCCCTGGGGATGCCCCCGGCTATATTACCCAGCGCGGACTCCATAATACTTATGAAGCAACCCTTGCTTTTAGTACCCCCATTACGCATGGTAAAATTTATCCCGTGGATCGTTTGATTGACGATTCATTACGCCCCAAACTTGAAGCTTATTTATTTGGATTAAAAGGAGTAGAACCTAAAATTGAATGGTTGCCTAAATATTTACTCCCAACCCCTTAATCAATTTTTAAAAGGAAGAAGCCTCGGAGGTGATGAACACTTCCGAGGCTTTGTTGTTTTGACAGAACTAAGTAGAATCCTTAGTTGTTGATTTGGCACACTTCACGCTTAATATGTGAATGTGCCGTTATTATCATTTGAATCAGTAAC
>CAZIVM010000074.1:0-12180 GCA_964542845.1 uncultured Victivallales bacterium | reverse complement strand
ATCGCAAATAAGAATTTTATTATTTTTAATAAACTATTATTATCCAAAGCAAGTTTACAAAAAAATTAAAAACTTTCAAAAAAAAGAGATAAAGGGTTAATTATTCTTTCAAAAGCAGATTACAGTAGATCGAACACTGCGTGAATGCTCTCTCGACATTATTCACAAATACATTTCTATCGATATTAAAAGTTTCAACACACGATTTAATCATTTTCAGTATTAGAGCAAGTGATTTATATTAAAATATAATCTAAAATCAGGTTTTGAGATTGGAAAATTTGCAAAACGGATGTAAATTATAGAGATGTAATTTTAACCTCTCAATCGAAGGAACGCAAATGGACGCCTATATCAACATGATTATCATGGGGATTATCCAAGGAATCACCGAATTTTTACCCGTGAGTTCATCGGGTCATCTCGCTATAAGTCACTTAATTCTCGGCGCAGAAAATGTCACTGAAACCATGATGATGGAAATTTTCTTACATCTTGCCACACTGATTGCCATTTTTATCGTCTATTGGAAAACACTTCAAAGTTTTGCTAAACGGGAAAATTTCCGCATGATTGGAATGTTGATTCTTGCGATGATTCCTACAGGAATTATTGGTTTAATCATTCAGTTCACGAAACTTGACGAACGCCTTGTCGATAGTCCGCTGGCAATTGGAATTGGTTTTCTGGTTACGGGATCTTTATTGTGGTGGGGACTCCGTCCGCGTTCAACCCCCAATACCACCACCATGGAAACCATGTCGCCACTTCAAGCGTTATGGATTGGTGTGGTGCAAGGGATTGCAATTCTCCCTGGTATTTCACGTTCTGGCTCGACCATTTCAATGGGGGTAGCCGCGGGAATTAAAAACGAAGAAGCAGCACGTTTCTCCTTCTTAGTTTCTATTTTAGCAGTACTTTCTGCTGTTTTCTTAAAATGTTCGCTTTCTGCATACAAAGTTTGGAAAGGGAAATTGAGCACGACAGAAGCATTTGGAAACGATGATTTTGGGCCCCTCATTGTGGGCTTTATCGTTGCGATGGTTGTCGGTTATTTTGCGCTCAAATTTTTAATCAAGCTTTTACATTCTGGCGCATTACGCCATTTTGCATACTACTGTTTTCTGCTGGCCGCTATCACTTTAGGCTACGCCTTTTTCGGCCCCGAGCACGTTGATCATGATTCAGCAACAACAAAAGAAAATAAACAAGAAGTTATACAACCTACGTTAACGATTTCGACAGATACACCTCTGATAGAGATGACAGAAATCCCAGCAGAAAGAGGCCAATAATATGACTCATGACCCTCAACATCTTGATCATTTGCGTACGCAAATTGATTCGATTGATACCGAAATTATCCGTCTACTCAACGAACGATTTTCAGTCGTGCATGAAGTGGGCAAATATAAAAGAGAACGCAATGAATCGATTTATGTTCCCGAACGTGAAAAATTTATTTTTGGTCAACTTCAAAAGAAAAACGAGGGAGGAATTGTCCCTAACGATGTATTAAACGCGATCTATCGTGAGATTATGTCGGGCGCTATTTCGATTGAAAAACCGATCAAAGTGGCGTTTTTAGGACCGCAAGCGAGTTACTCTCATTTAGCAGCGACAACTAAATTCGGGCGTTCCGTCACATATTGTGAACAAAATTCGATTATCGACGTCTTTACCGAAGTTGAAACAGGACGCGTTGATTACGGTTGCGTCCCTGTCGAAAATTCTTCAGAAGGGGTTGTGAACAGCACCTTAGATACCTTAATTGGAACTTCTGCGAAAATTTGTGCTGAAATCAACTTAAAAGTCCATCACAACCTTATGGCATTTTGTCCAATCGAAGAGATTGAAGTGGTCTATTCTCACCCACAAGTTTTAGGACAGTGCCGTCAATGGATTAACACGCATTTGCCCCATGCACGCATCGAAGAAGCCCCCTCCTCCTCTCTTGCAGCGATGCGCGTAGCAGAAAATAAAGGGAAAATGGCAGCAATTGCGTCAAGTTTAGCCGCAGAAATTTATGATATTCCAATTATTCAACGCGGGATTGAAGATTGTGGGGATAACACCACACGTTTTTATGTAATTGGAAATCAGTCTCCCTTGCCAACTGGGGATGATAAAACATCAATTTGCTTTGGCTTACGAGATAGAGTGGGTGCGTTGTATGAGGCATTGATGCCGTTCCGTGCAAACCAAGTTACACTCACAATGATTGAGTCGCGTCCATCGCGTCGACGCAACTGGGAATACGTCTTTTTTGTCGACATCCTCGGTCACACGACTGATCCACACATTGCGCAAACATTAGTTTCGCTCAAAAATAATTGTCTCTTTATGCGCGAACTCGGTTCATATCCTAGCTCGGTCAATTACGGTGCAAAATAAGGAATACGTTATGGAAAACTCAAAAATTTATGAAGTCAAAGAAACGGATCAACTCATTCACAAGTTAGCGGATGCGATTGTGGAGTCGATGTTCAATACCCCAGAGGAGTCGCGTAAAATTGGAATTATCGGTATCCAAGCCAAAGGGGTTCCGTTAGCGCACGAACTCGCCCGTATTATTACCGAAAAAATAAAGATTACACCACCTGTAGGGACGTTAGACATCACGATGTATCGTGATGATCTTGGCAGTAAAAAACTTTTACCGCAAATCTGCGAAACCCATATCCCTTTTGATATCGAAAACAAAACTATTCTCCTTGTAGACGAAATTTGTCATACAGGCCGTACCGTTCGTGCTGCGCTCGATGCGATTACTTATTATGGTCGCCCAAAAATTATTCGTTTAGCGACACTCATTGATCGAGGGAATAATGAACTTCCTATCCGTCCCGACTTTGTGGGCGAAACAGTTCAAATCACCAAAGACGAATGGATTAGCATGGAAAAAAATGAAGATAATCAAATCATTATCAAAATAAGCAAACGTTAAAAATTTATAGTATAGATCAACATTTAAAGAAAGGACGCACCTATGGAAGCCGTATGGAATCGTAAAGATTTACTTAGTCTCTACGACTTATCCAAAGAAGAGATTCTCACCATCTTGGATACAGCCACAGAGTTCAAAAAAGTCTCCGAACGTCGTGTCAAAAAAGTCCCTGCCCTCCGCGGTAAAACCGTCGTCAACCTCTTTGTCGAACCCAGCACGCGTACCCGTGTCTCTTTTGAATTAGCCGAGCAACGTCTTTCGGCCGACATCGTTAATATGGATGCAGCAACTTCGTCATTACTCAAAGGCGAAACATTGCTGGATACCGCTAAAAATATTGAAGCGCTTCAAGCAGATATTATTGTGATGCGTCACTCTGCATCAGGGGCACAAAATTTTCTTTCACGTCATTTGAAAGCAGGCATTGTCAATGCAGGTGATGGCGCACACAGTCATCCCACACAAGCGCTCCTCGACCTCTTTACCATGCGTGAGAAAAAAGGAACGATTGAAGGACTCAACGTTTCGATTATTGGAGATATTCGTCATAGTCGTGTTGCGCGCGACAACGTTTGGGGTTTACTCAAACTCGGCGCAAATGTGACCTTGGCAGGGCCCACGACTTTGGTCCCTAGCGATTTTGCCAAAGTGCCAGGCGTACGCGTGGTACATAACATTCGCGAGGCCGTTGAAAATGCCGACGTCATCAACCTTTTGCGCATCCAACAAGAGCGTCAAAACGCAACATATTTCCCTTCTGTCGGCGAATACGCCTCTTTCTACGGTGTACGTCCCGAAACCATGAAGTGGATTCGTGAAGATGCACTCATCATGCACCCCGGCCCCATTAACCGTGGAATTGAACTCGATTCAGAAATCGCGGATGGTCCACAGTCAGTTATTCTTGAACAGGTAACGAATGGTCTTGCCGTTCGCATGGCGGTCTTATTCTTAGTCTCGGGTGCATTGGGTAAATAGAAAGGAAACGAAAATGAATACATCTAAAACTTTATGTTTAAAAAATGGTCGCATCATCGATCCTTCTCAAGGAATAGATCAGATTGCTGACCTTTATATTGAAAACGGAAAAATTGTTACAGGACCTATTGCTGTTGAAGAGACATTGGATTGCACAGGATTCGTCATTACCCCCGGTTTAATCGACGTCCATGTTCACCTCCGTGAACCCGGCGGAAGCGCCAAAGAAACCATGGAAACTGGAACCAAAGCTGCAGCTGCAGGAGGTTTCACCACGATTGTCGCCATGCCCAACACAACCCCTCGCGCCGATACAGCCGCAACGATTGAATGGTTAAAACGTCGCATCAAGGAAGTTGCAGTTGTCAAAGTGCTTTTAACAAGTTGTATGACAAAGGGTGGCGAAGGGAAAGAGATGGCTGGTATTGGCGGACTCCACAAAGCAGGAATTTGTGCGATTACGGATGACGGCAAAGGGGTTCAAAATCATAAATTAATGCGTAATATTGTTGAGTATGCCAAAGCCTTTGAACTCCCCATTATGGATCATTGCGAAGATGAATCATTAATGGGAGATGGCGTGATGCACGAAGGCTATTGGTCAACACTTCTCGGCATGAAAGGGATTCCCTATGAAACAGAATCTATTATGGTTTCAAGAAACATTATGTTTGCGCGTCGCTCCAATTGGAACATTCACATGCAGCACATCTCTGCAGGACAAAGTGTTGAACTTCTCCGCGATGCAAAAGCCAAAGGAATTCCTGTCACTGCGGAAGTAACGCCCCATCACATCGCCCTTTCTGATGAACACATTAAAAAGTTCGATGCGAACTATAAAATGAATCCTCCATTGATGTCTGACCCCCATCGTCGTGCGTTGATTGATGGACTCAAGGATGGAACCATAGAAGTGATTGCAACCGATCACGCCCCCCATACTTGGACAGAAAAAACAGTCGAATTCGATGCAGCCCCCTTTGGGATTGTCGGACTCGAAACAGCGGTCCCAATTTGTATGACGGAACTTTATCATGCTGGACACCTTACATTACCTCAGTTAATTGAAAAAATGACAGTGGGGCCAGCTAAAGTTTTACGACGTCCTGACTTAGGAACATTGGTGGCAGGCAGTGCCGCAGACATCACCATTATTGACCCCGAACTCGAACATGTCATTGATCCTAACACCTTTAAATCTAAAGGACGTAATACCCCCTTTGGAGGCTACAAAGCCAAAGGTGCAACTGTCATGACTTTCATCGATGGACAATTGGTTTACAACCGTAACATCTAAAATCCGAACTTTTTTCGGATGGCGAAAAACAACCGCGCGGAGTCGATTGGGCACGCGCGGTGAAAATGCAGCAACTCGCTTGCTCAAAGCCAAAGGTTATGTCATACTCGCACGCAATGTGCGTTATAAAAGATTAGAGATTGATATCGTTGCACGCGACGGGATCAATCTTTGTTTTATTGAGGTTAAAACCTCCTACAAAATACGCCCTAGAGAAGCCAAACAAGGCATCGCAGTACATCGAGACCAAAAACAACGTATTTTACGCGCAGCGCATCGTTATATGCATCAGATTGGACATCCGCAAGTTCCCGTGCGTTTCGATTTTATCGAAGTTACCTTTTGGCAAAAGTTTCCTTTTCTTTTACGTTTTATTCGACACAATCGAAGTTTTTGGACGTCTAAACTGAAACGTCCCTCTTCGCGTTAATTTTGATCTCATTTATTTTTTTAGAATTTGAATTTAAAAAGAAAAAGGCTCTGGAAAAACCAGAGCCATGTGCTTAAAAGCAATTGGGTAAGGGTTATTACTTACCAGAAACCACACCGTGTGATTTGTGAACACGTGTCAAAGCAAATTCGCCAAGACGGTGTCCGACCATGTTTTCAGTTACGAAAACAGTGGTGAATGATTTTCCGTTGTGAACTTCGAAGGTTTGACCTACGAAATCAGGAAGGATCATTGAGCGGCGTGACCATGTTTTGATGTTCGTTGCTTTGCCGGAAGCTTTCACTTTCTCAACTTTAGCAATTACGTGATCGTCAACAAAATAACCTTTCTTTACTGAACGTGCCATTATTTCTTCCTCCGTTCTACGATGAAGCGACTTGAAGTTTTCTTAGGATTACGTGTTTTACCACCTTTAGCAAGTCTGCCCCAAGGTGAACATGGGTGCATACCCCCAGAAGTACGGCCTTCACCACCACCCATTGGGTGATCCACAGGGTTCTGAACCACACCACGAACGTGGGGGCGGAAACCTTTGTAACGTTTTTTACCGGCTTTACCGAGATTAACGTTCATGTGGTCGAGATTACCTACTTGACCAATAGTCGCGCGGCAATCGAGGTTGATTAAGCGAACTTCACCTGAAGGAAGTTTAATTTGAGCATGTGTTTCTTCTTTACCACGGAGGGTACAAACTTGACCCGCAGAGCGAGCGATACGTGCACCACGACCAGGAACTAATTCAATTGCGTGAATTTGAACACCAGCAGGGATGTCGCGAAGTTTGAACGCATTTCCTGGGCGAATTTCTGCTTTAGGGCCAGACATAATTTTGTCGCCGACTTTTACGCCAACAGGAGCCAAAATGTATGCTTTTTCACCATCTGCATAATTCAAGAGTGCGATAAATGAAGAACGGTTTGGATCGTATTCGATTGAAGCAACAGTAGCAGGAATGCCATCTTTGCAACGTTTGAAATCGATAACGCGGTAAACGCGTTTGTTACCGGCACCGCGGAAGCGAGCAGTAATACGACCATGATTGTTACGGCCACCCGTTGAACGGAGACCACGTGTAAGACTTTTTTCTGGAACGTTAGTGGTGATTTCGGAATAATCCAAAACAGTCATCTCACGTAAAGAAGGAGTCAAAGGATTGAATGTTTTAAGAGCCATAGTTTTCTATCTCCGTTTCGATTACATCAATTCAATGGAACCCGATTTGAGTGTTACAACGGCTTTTTTCCAGTCAGGACGGCGACCCATTTTTTGAGTACGGCCAGCACGACGTGTTTTGCCAGTGTAATTCATCACGTTGACAGATTTAACCTTAACAGCAGGATAAATCTCTTCAATCGCTTTACGGATTTCAATTTTGTTGGCTTCAGGATGAACACGGAAAGTATATTTGCCATGAGCTTCAACAGCGTTAGCAGACTTTTCAGTGAGGATCACAGTTTCGATCACTTGGAAAGGTGTCAATTTCATAGGTTATTCTCCTTTCCCATTACCAAGACGTGAGGATAAAATATCCATACCTTCTTTGGTGATGATGATGTTTTTAAAGCGGAGGAGTTGATAAACATTCAACGATGCAGCTTTGATCACCATTAATTCAGGGTTGTTCCAAGTTGCACGGATCAAGTTATCATTGTAATCAGCGACAACTAAAAGAGTGAAACGCTCAGTGTTACCCACTTTTGCGATAACGTCTTTCATCGCTTTTACAGTGCAGATTTCTGCAGGGAGTGTATCCAATACAGTGATAGCTTCAGCAGTGAAACGCTCAGTGAACGCACGACGAAGCGCCAATGCGCGAACTTTTTTGTTCACTTTTTTAGCATATGAACGTGGACGTGGACCAAAAGTCACACCACCCGCGCGAAAGATTGGAGAACGGATAGAACCAGCGCGAGCGCGTCCAGTTCCTTTTTGACGCCATGGTTTAGCTCCACCACCGCTCACTTCAGCACGTGTCTTTGTACAAGCAGTTCCAGCACGGAGACCTGCAAGAAAAGCCACTACGCAGTCATGAACAGCTTGTGCGCCTTTTTCGTATTCGAGGCAAGTTGCTGCGATTGGGTATTCGCCCGCATCAGCACCTGTCACATTTTTGATTTTTAACGATTGAGTCATGATTTTTACCTATTCGTGTGAGATTCTTACTTTTTCTTTGCTGCAGAAACAGTGACAGTTGCACCGTTTGCGCCAGGGATTCCACCCTTAACAAAGAGGAGGTTTTCTTCTGGTTGAACACGAATCACGCACAAGTTTTGAACTGTACGTTTAACGTTACCCATTTGTCCAGGCATTTTTTTGCCTTTTTGGATATTACCGGGTTTTTCACGACAACCAATAGAACCAGGACGACGTGTCCATGCGCCACCGTGTGAAGCACGACCACCGCCGAAACGGTAACGACGAATTACGGATTCAAAACCGCGACCTTTTGTAACGCCAGAAACGTCCACAAAGTTACCGACTTCAAAGATTTCAACTTTGACTTCGGATCCAACAGTTAAATCAGAATCAGCAGCAACGCGGAATTCACGTAACATTGCAGGTGGGTTTGCATCACGGCCAGCAGGTTTTAAGTTTCCTAAAACTGCTTTGGATACATTCTTCACTTTACGTGAGCCGAATCCGACTTGAACAGCGGAATACCCGTGGTATTCTTTTGTTTTGATAGCAGTCACAACACAGGGACCCGCTTCAATAACGGTCACAGGTGTCATCACGCCTTGCTCGTCATAAACGTGTGTCATGCCAAGCTTTTTTCCGATGATAGATTTCATTTGATTTCTCCTAGTTAGGTACATGCAGATCGGAAGTCTGTATTGGTACCGGTTATACATCGGGGAACCCACGACGGGCTCCCCTTAAAGATGAATTATACACCCACCTTGATGTTGATATCAACACCAGCAGGGAGGTTGAGCTTACGAAGCTCGTCAACAGTCTTAGCAGTTGGATTGATAATATCTAACATGCGTTTGAAAGTACGTGATTCGAATTGCTCCATTGATTTTTTGTCCACGTGGGGTGAACGGTTCACAGTCCAACGCTCAATTTTGATTGGAAGTGGAATAGGACCAGCAACCATTGAGCCTGTTTTTTTCGCTGTGGAAAGAATGTCATTGACCGATTGGTCAAGGATACGATGATCGTAAGCTTTTAAGCTGATACGGATCTTTTGTGTAACTTTGGTAGTTGCCTTAGCCATTATTTGGACTCCTTCTCAAGGATTTCTTTTTGGATGTTAGCAGGAACTTTTTCGAAGTGTGAGGGCTCCATTGAGTAGGAAGCACGACCACGTGAGAGTGAACGAATTGCGGTTGAGTAACCGAAGAGTTCTGAAAGCGGAACAGTCGCAACAATGCGTGTGCCATCGGGTTGTGGGTCGAGTTCTGAAACAGCACCACGACGACTTGAGATATCCCCAATGATATCGCCCATGTACTCTTCAGGAACTGTCACTTCAACAGCCATGATAGGCTCGAGAATTGCAATACCCGCTTTACGTGCAGCATCTTTGATACCCATTGAAGCAGCAATTTTGAACGCCATTTCAGAAGAGTCAACTGCGTGGAAAGAACCATCAACGATTTCAACGTGGAAGTCGATTAATGGGTAACCGGAAACCACACCACTTGCTGCAGCTTCTTTGATACCGTTTTCGATAGGTTTGATATATTCTTTTGGAATTGCTCCACCCACGATTTTGTTTTCGATAACAAGACCATAGCCACGTTCTTTAGGTGTAACGTTAAGTACACAGTGACCATATTGACCTTTACCCCCAGACTGACGAACAAATTTAGAGTCAGCAGTCGCAGGTTTAAGCATCGCTTCACGGTAAGCAACTTGAGGTGCACCCGCATCAGCATCCACTTTGAATTCACGGATCAAACGGTCACGAATGATTTCCAAGTGAAGCTCACCCATACCCGCGATAATGGTTTGTCCAGTTTCTTCGTTTGAAGAGACGCGGAAGGTTGGGTCTTCGTCAGAAAGAGCGATAAGAGCGTTTGAAAGTTTATCACGGTCACCTGCTGTTTTTGGCTCAATCGCCATAGAGATAACAGGCTCTGGGAAGGTCATAGATTCGAGAACGATTGGTGCATCTTCAAGACAAAGTGTGTCACCTGTTGTTACGTTTTTAAGACCGACAGCAGCAGCGATATCACCCGCAAGAACGCGATCGATTTCTTCACGTGAGTTAGCGTGCATTTGGAGGATACGACCTAAACGTTCACGTTTTCCTGTACGAGGATTGAAAACGGTCATACCGCGCTCAGCAACACCTGAATAAACACGGAAGTATGTTAATTTACCCACGAATGGGTCATTCATCAATTTGAACGCAAGCGCAGCAAAAGGTTGATCATCACCAGAGAGACGTGAAGCAGGCTCATTCGTATAAGGATCTGAACCGTGGATTTCACAAACGTCAACAGGAGATGGGAGGTAAGCTACAACAGCGTCGAGAAGCGGTTGAACACCTTTATTTTTAAAGGCAGTACCACAGCAAACAGGAACAATGTGTCCACCAACAACAGCTTTACGGATTGAAACTTTGATCATATCATCACTTGGGGTTTCATCCACAAGGAAGAGTTCCATGATTTCTTCATCAACTTCAGCTAAGCACTCGATCAAATATTTGCGAGCTTCAGTTGCTTTTTCTACCATATCGGATGGAATTTCAGCTTCACGCATCACTGCGCCATGCTCATCACCATCAAAGTAGATTGCTTTTTGATCAACAACATCAATAATTCCTTGGAATTCTGATTCTTGACCAATAGGGAGTTGAAGAGGTACAGCAGTTGCTTTAAGCTTAGCGCGAATATCGTTAACAACACGATAGAAGTTAGCCCCTGTACGGTCCATTTTATTAACAAATGCAATAACAGGAACTTTGTATTTTTTAGCTTGGCGCCAAACAGTTTCAGTTTGAGGTTGAACACCACCCACTGAACAGAAAACCCCAACCGCACCATCAAGAACGCGAAGTGCGCGCTCAACTTCAGCAGTGAAGTCCACGTGTCCGGGAGTATCAATCAAGTTAATGCGGTGATCTTTCCAGAAACAGGTAGTCGCAGCAGAAGTAATGGTAATCCCACGCTCTTGCTCTTGGACCATCCAGTCCATAGTTGCAGCACCTTCGTGCACTTCACCGATTTTGTAGTTCACACCCGTATAATAAAGAATACGCTCAGAAGTAGTGGTTTTACCCGCATCGATGTGCGCCATAATACCGATATTACGGTATTGTTTAAGAGGCGTTTTACGATGTTCGGATTCCACTGGAACAAAAGTATTTGTAGACATAGGTGACCTTCCTTATTACCAGCGGTAGTGAGCAAACGCTTTATTCGCTTGCGCCATACGGTGAGTATCTTCTTTCTTTTTCACTGAGTTACCAGTGTTTTCGAAAGCATCGAGGAGCTCCATTGCTAAGGAATCACGCATGGATTTACCTTTGCGAGCGCGAGCATATGATGTGATCCAACGAAGTGCTAATGCTACTTGACGTGCTGGCTCAACATCTAAAGGCACTTGGTATGTAGCACCACCCACACGACGTGATTTCACTTCGAGTTTGGGTTTTACGTTTTCAAGCGCTTGAATAAATACTTCTAAAGGCTCAATATCTTTTTTCTTAGCTGCGATTGCATCAAATGCACCGTAAACGATGGATTGTGCTACAGATTTTTTACCACTTTGCATCACGGTATTGATGAGGCGGGCAATGATCTCGGAATTGTACTTAATATCCGGAATAACCTCACGTTTTTGGACTTGACGTCTTCTCATTGTATTTTTCCTTCTCGTTTGAGGTTAATTAGCGTTTGCCTTTAGTAGGCGCAGCGGCTGCTTTTTTCTTTTGTCCGTATTTGGAGCGACCTTGTTTACGGTTAGCAACACCGAGAGTATCAAGGGCACCACGAACAACGTGATAACGAACACCAGGTAAGTCACGAACACGACCACCTTTAACGAGAACAACACTGTGCTCTTGGAGGTTGTGACCTTCACCACCGATGTAAGCTGTAACTTCGTTACCGTTCGTCAAACGAACACGGCAGATACGACGTTGAGCTGAGTTAGGTTTTTTTGGCGTACGAGTCGTTACTTGCAAACAAACACCACGGCGTTGTGGGCAAGCATCCAAGGCTTTTGACTTGGATTTTTTGACTTTGTCTTGACGTCCATGACGGACGAGCTGATTAATTGTTGGCATTCTTTCACCTTTGTTGGGTTTTGTTTAAGAATTTCGATTTATGGTTAAGAGTGTTTTGACATTTTCAACACCCGCCCATAGGGCACAACACGTGCCTATAAAGCGCGCGGTTTATTAATATACCACGGATTTCATTTTTTACAAACATTTTTTACAAAATTTTCAAACTTTTTTCGATATTTTTTTATTTTTTACACCTATCATTTTATCTTTTCAGAGCATTTACTTAACATATATTATCTAGTTTGAATTTATTTAAATAC
>CAZIVM010000073.1:0-12277 GCA_964542845.1 uncultured Victivallales bacterium | reverse complement strand
ACAGAAAACACGTTGAATAACTTTATCACCGATATCATTGATGCCGACCTTGCCAGTGGCAAAGTCGATAGCGTCGCGACCCGTTTCCCTCCTGAGCCTAATGGCTACTTGCATATCGGCCACGCCAAGTCGATTTGCCTCAACTTCGGAATGGCGAAACGCTATAACGGCACTTGCAATTTGCGCTTTGACGATACCAACCCCGCCAAAGAAGAACAAGAATACGTCGATTCCATCATTGAAGACGTACGTTGGATTACCGATAATGCGCCTTTTGAAATTCTTTACGCATCTGATTACTTTGATACCATGCACGATGTTGCCATCCGTCTCATCAAAAAAGGACTCGCCTTTGTGTGTGATTTAACCGCAGAAGAGATGCGTGAATATCGCGGAACATTAAACGAACCCGGCAAACACTCCCCTTATCGCGATCGCACTGTTGAAGAAAACTTGGCGTTGTTTGAACGCATGACCGCTGGCGAATTCGCTGACGGATCCCATACGCTTCGTGCTAAAATCGACATGAGTCACCCTAACATCAATATGCGCGACCCCGTCATTTACCGCATTGTGAATGCCGAACACCACCGTCAAGGCAAAAAATGGCACGTCTATCCGATGTACGACTTCGCACACCCACTTGAAGATGCAGTCGAAAACATCACCCACTCCATTTGTACGCTTGAATTTGAAATACATCGTCCGCTCTACGACTGGGTGATTGAACATGCCGAACTTGAAGGTAAACCCCATCAATACGAATTTGCACGCTTAAATCTTGCTTATACCGTAATGTCTAAACGCAAACTCCTCCAATTGGTTAAAGAAAATCACGTGGAAGGATGGGACGACCCACGCATGCCAACCTTAAGCGGAATGCGTCGTCGGGGAATTCCTTCCGAATCGATTCGCAAATTCTGCGAGCGCGTAGGTGTTACCAAGTACAACTCCTTGACAGATATTGCGTTGTTTGAACACTGTATTCGTGAAGATCTCAACAAAAAATCACTTCGCTTAATGGCAGTCATGAACCCTGTCAAAGTCGTATTAACGAACTATCCAGAAGGTCAAGTCGAGTGGATGGACGCCGTTAACAACCCCGAAGACGAAACCGCAGGACGTCGCAAAGTGCCTTTTACTCGCGAACTTTATATTGAACAAGACGACTTCAAAGAAGATCCGCCTAAAAAATATTTCCGTCTTGCCCCCGGGCAAGAAGTGCGCCTTCGGTATGGCTACATCATTCGCTGTGAAGAGGTCGTCAAAGATGAAAACGGCCATATTTTAGAAATTCGTTGTACATGCGATATGAACACACGCGGTGGCACAACGCCTGATGGACGCAAAGTTAAAGGAACCATTCACTGGGTATCAGCAACAGAAGGCGTTGAATACAAAGTGCGACTCTATGATCGCTTATTTACAACAGAAAACCCAGGGGCCTATGAAGGCGACTTCTTAGATTTAATTAACCCTGAGTCTCTTGTTGATACAGTGTGTATTGGCGAACCTGCCTTAAAAGAAATTGCCCCCAATGTCCCCATCCAGTTTGAGCGCGTTGCCTACTTCTGTGTTGACAGCAAATTAAGTACGCCAGACCAACCCGTTTTCAATCGCATCGTGAATTTAAAAGATTCATGGGCAAAAATTGAAGCCAAAAATTAAAAAATGGCGTCTATAACATAGTGTCAATACAAAAAGGATAGGAAATATCAAATATGATTAAAGCGATACTCAATTCCCCATGGTGGGTTTTAGATTTGATACTCATCGCGGTATCATTCACGCTCACCCTCATCTCAACCCCCATTTTCAAACGCATCGCACATGCCACAGGTTTTGTCGATGCACCGAAAACAGAGGCACATAAAAAACATAGCAAAATCACCCCACTACTTGGGGGGATGGCCATGTTTGCGCCTTGGATTTTAATTATCGGAGGTGGCATTATCGCAATTCAGCTTTTCGGCGACAAAATTTTGGGTCCACACATTATGGACTCTCTTCAAGGATTGACTCAACCCGAAGTGATGATTCCATTGCGTTGGATAACATTTGGGGCATTAGGAGCGGTCATTTTAGGGTTGTTAGATGACTGGAAAGCGTTATCCGCTGGCAAAAAAATGTTGGGTCAAATCCTCGTTGCCCTCATTGCCATTTACTTAGGCGATGTTAAAATAACCCTTTTTCACGAAATCCCTTTCGTCAACGAAGGAATCACACTCTTTTGGTTTGTCCTCATCTTTAACGCGATCAACTTTTTTGACAACATGGATGGACTTGCCGCAGGAACCGCTGCAATATCCTTAACGCTTTTTAGCATCATTGGCATTATTAGCGGACAATATCTCATCACCGCTATTGCTGCTGTTTCAGCAGGTGCTGCACTTGGATTTTGGGTATTCAACTACAACCCAGCCTCTATTTTTATGGGGGATTCGGGGTCTCACTTCTTGGCCTACATTTTAGCAGTGGTGTCGATTAAAATCACATACATGCTTCCAGAAAGTGTGAGTTATGCGCCTGTGATTATTCCCCTCTTTATCTTAGCACTTCCGCTTTACGATGTCTTAGCCGTCGTCGTCATTCGCCGACACATTGGCACCCCCATTTACAAAGGCGACAATAACCATGTATCTCACCGTTTTGTTGCCTGCGGACTCTCAAAAAAGATGGCCGTCAATATGGTTCATTTGCTCTCATTAATTATTGGTTTAGGGGTTATCCCCTTAATGTGGGGCAACTATTTAACCTGTATCATTTTAATTTTACAAAGCATAATTCTTTTAAGTTTAGTCTCTTATATTCAGTACGGAACGCGAAAGCCCAAAGAATGAAATTCAAAACGCCTCTTCGTTTTACATTGCTTGAGCTGGTTGTGGTGTTGGCGATTATGTCCATCATCATGCTTGTTACAATTCCAATGGCGGTAAAACCGGGGGCGAATACGTTAGAATCGGTATTGCGTCAAGTGTCCGTGTTGCTTGAAGCAGCACGAACTGTCGCGATGCGTGACGGCACGAATACCACTGTAACAATTAATCTCTACGATAAAGTCTTTTCAACGGATGCTAAAGTACAATCTTCGTTGGTTGTGGCACTCGGAAATGTGCAACAACCTGCGACTGTAACCGAGGTTAAACTCCCTGAAACATTTTTCATTCGTGCCGCTAAAACCCGCCAAGAATCACTACTCCCCCCTGTTCGTGGGATGAAAGCAGAACAAACGGAAGATAAAATTGTATTTGAATTTCGTTCAGACGGCACAGGGATGATGCCCGAAATCGAAATTGAAGATCAATATATGAATCGCGCAACAATTTCTGTTATGCCCCTCACGGGAAAAATACATATTGAAGAGGAGCGTCGTCGATGAGAAAAACAAAATTTACTTTAATTGAAGTCTTGGTTGCATTAACCATTTTAGCATCGTCGATTACGATTGCCCTCATTGTCTCACAAACAGCCATTGATCAAGTTGCACGCGCAAAACGTCAATGGCTCCGCATACACTGCTTGACGCAAGCCGCCGAAATCTATCTTACCAATGGGCCGACGTCTCCTGCGATCAATTATGAGATATTCCCCTACAATAATGAGTGTTCAATGAGTGTACAAACGGTTTATCCGAGCAACCCTCCCGAACTTAAATACATTGAAGAAAAATGCGAAAATCCAGAGCGCACCCTCATGGGCGTAGCTATCCAGGTTTACTTTTTCAAAGAACACACACACGAAGAACTCGTTGTAGATAAACTCATCTATACAGGGAGTAGCGAATGATTCAATCCACTCAAATTCACCGTATCACGCGTTTAACCATTATTGAATTGGTGGTCTCTATCAGCTTGCTTTCTGTAATTACGGGCTTGACTGGAATGGTGATTTTTGCGCTTTCTAAACAATGGTCAGGACTACAAACGCAGGCGCGTATCCTTGCGGAATGTCAAGCCGTCGACCGCATCGCTGAAAGTGCATTTCGTAACGCTTTTCCTTTTTCATGGACTGATGAAGACAACACTGATTCGCCGATTCTATTATTCATTGGAAATAGTTATGAATGCTATTTTACCTATCGTCATCCAGCAGCCGGTGATCCGCCAACTACATTGCGTTTCATCCGTATTTATTTGGAACACGAAAAGGTGATGGCTGAATACAGAAACACTCCTTGCTTACCTGAAAATGCGCGTCGTGGATATGAAGAAAACATTCAACGCGAAGTGATCGCAAGCGGAGTCAATAAACTAACGTTCAACTACGCTTATCGCGACCCTCAAAGTGGAAGCGTCTCGTGGATTACCAGCTGGGATAACGAAGAAGAAGAAACCATTCCTATTGCAATTAATATGTATATCGAATGGGCAGATGGGTCGCGTCATGCATGGTTGCGACGCACTGCGGGAAATGGTTTTGCCGAAAATTACGATATCCGTAAAGATGAATATGAAGATGAATTTAAACCGATTCTCGGTGATGGTGCAATCTCTTCATCCTCTAGCTCTTCTTCAAGCTCATCAACGAGTTCAAGCGGTGGCGGCTCCTCTAATCGCCCTGGGGGTGGCGGTCAAGGTGGCGGTGAAGGCGGACCTCCCACGGGTGGCGGTGAAGGTCGACCTCCCAGTGGTAGCGGAATGCCGAGTGGTGGCGGCGGACGCGAAAGGATGCGATAATGAAAAATTATACACATATTATTGTAAGCAAACATAAACGATATGCACGGGGTGTTGCATTGATTATTGTATTGATGACCACAGCCATTATTGGACTAATGCTGGCAACGTCTGTGCCGATTGCCCAAGTTTGCTCTGATTCTGTGGTGGCACATAATGAGCGACTCCTCAATTATTATCTTGCAGAAAGTGCAGTTTCACGTGCACAAATTATGTTGATTAACGATTTAATTGGTTTTTCAAACCGCTCAATTTTAAGTTCATTGATGTCGGAAGAAGCCAACACCAGTTTCTATGAGGAAGAAGATGAGTCGGTGGAACGCGTGGTTGCGGATGGATCTCAACACGAACTCGAATTTGAATATCGTACAGGGAAAGTTGCCTTCGCCGAATTTTCATTCGATGATGCGGTTTCAAATTTCAACTTTACAGGGACATCGTTGCAACTTCAATCACGTTTTGAAACCTATTTAGAATCGTATGTCGAAGATCAAGAAAAGTATGAGAAAATGCAACGCGTGTATGAACAAATTCTCGACTACGTGGATAATGATGATGATAAACGCGATTATGGTTATGAACGTTCGGATTATACCTACTACAAACTTCCCAATCTTCCACGAAATGATGCAATTGAAACCGTAGAAGAATTGATGTTAATTCCCGGAGTACGTGAAGAAATCATCAGCGTTGATGAGGATGGAATGCTTGAAAATGTACGTGTGGGGCTTTCGCCTAAACTTCGTAAGAAATTCGCTGCGCTTGAATCTTCTGGGGGTTCGGGATCTTTTGCGAGTGCGAGCGAAGAGTACCTTTCGTCACGGATTTCATCAACGGTTACAGATTTAGATGTTCGTGATAAAATCAGCGATGCTATTTCAAACTATCGTTCAGAAGGAACCGCGCTTTATGATAATTTAGACGAATCCGAATTATCCAATCTTCGGAGTGCCTTCTCCGATAACGAGTCAGGACTCTATACTCTTGTGGTTGAGGCAACTGGCAAAAACAAAAAATCGATGCGTAAAATTCGCTTAAGTTTCCCAATGCACTCAAGTTATACTTCTGAACAAAATTTTTGTTTCATGCTCCATCGATTTTTCTACATTGCTTATTAATCACAAAATTGAAATGTCTTAAAACTCCACAAAACGCGACAATACTTTCGCATAAATTGCAATTTGAATCGGCATCATAACCCCTGCAATTCCGCCTGAAATCATAAAATCCATTTGATGTTTTAACTTTCCATAAAGCCATGTCATGCCACCAATTAACGTGGTTAACCCAATCGAAGCAACAAAAAAAGATGTTGTATACCATTGTTCATTATATAAACACATCAAGGCATATCCACCTGTAACCATCAAAATTAAAAACTGCAAATAGTATGTTGACCCTAACACAAGACGGGCTTTCCCTTCAACATGTTCTGCCGTACTGGACTGTACCATTAAGGCAATCAGTGCAGGAATATTCATTGCAATAAAAATAATAATCGCCGCAAATTCTGAATAATTACGAAAAATTTCTGCCAAAAATATTTTGGTTGCCCACACAAACGCTGCCGTATAGAGTCCGAAAATAATAAAAAAACATTGATAGGATAATATCCATAAATGAGATTGGGTTGGCATTTCAAAAACTTCATAGTCTGGCGTTGGTTTTTTAAGATGTAAAAAAATAGACATTCTTTTACTTTCTGTTATTCGTTATTATTCATGATTAACTTCTTCTTGATCGATAGGGACTGAAACGCGAAATAATACAACATAAATCAGTGGCACTAAAAAGAGTGTGAGGATACTCGCACCTAAAAGACCAAACATAATCGTGGTTGCCATCGCATCAAAAAAAGGATGGAAAACTAACGGAAATACACCCAAAATGGTGGTGCCTGCAGCCATGGCGACGGGGCGCAATCGACTCACCGATGCTTGTACAACAGATTCAAAGTTCGTTTTATCCGATTTCATCTCAATATTGATCTGATCTAAAAGCACAATCGCATTCTTAAGCAACATTCCCGATAAACCCAAGAATCCTAATATCGCCATAAATCCAAATGGAAGATTAAACATAAGGAGTCCGCCCACCACCCCAATAATTGCAAACGGCAATGTCGCAAACGCCACGATGGGTTCGCGAATCGTATGAAACAGCATCGCCACCACTAAAAACATTAAAATTAAGCTGATGGGGAACAAGGTTTTGAGTCCATCTTGTGCTTTTTTATTTTCTTCGTACTCTCCCCCCCACTCAAATGTATATAACGGAGGCAGTTCTATCGCTTCGATTTGTTTTTTCATTTCATGACGCAAAGCAACGGCCGTCCCTGTACGTTGCGAACACTGCACGGTGATCGTTGGAATACGGTCACGATGACGAATTAAAGCATCTTCCCACACCACTTTAACATCATCGCAAGCCTGCATTAAAGAGTAACTTTTTTTACCAGCCTGGCTCCATATTCGTATATTTTCAAGCTGATCCATCGAATTGCGTTCCGACTCAATCGGACGCGATATAACAGGAATCAATTCGGTTCCGTCGCGCAAAATATTACATGTAATTCCATTAAAATTCCAGTTCAAAGAACGTGCAATATCCTGACGTGAAATCCCTGTTTCACGCGCCTTAAACTCCGAATATTGAAGACGAACAGCTTTTACTGGAGATCGCCAATCGTCACGAACATATTGTGTATTCGTATTTTGAACCATGATATCGCGTGCTTGTTTGGCCAGTTGGCGAAGCACAGTATGGTTCGGACCTCGAAAACGTGCTTCAATTTTGAATGGGATAGCCACGCCTTCTGTAAATCGTTGAACACGCGCATCTGCACTCGGGTAATTATTCGTAATATGGTTTTCGACTTGAGGAAGTAGAGCGGAAATATCATCGAGGTGATCGACTTCTACAAGGATTTGTCCAAAATCAGGTGAAGGATTATTATAGTCATAACTTAAAATAAAACGCAACGCCCCCTCCCCCACAAAAGTTGTGGTTGATTTCACCCCAGGCAACGAACGAATATACGCGGCAATAGAGTCGCAATCTTGGGCCGTTTCACGGATATGACTCGCCGAATTTCGCCAGTAATCTACATAAAATTGACGTCGTGTAGAATTGGGGAAAAAGTTTTTCGGGACATATTGATACGCCCACACCGCACCGAAAACCATCAGACCTAACACTAAAAATGCCCCTATTTTATGCGTCAACGTAAAAATCAAACACTTTCGATAACCCCTATACATAATTCCCGAATAAACTTCAGGGATTTCATTCTCGTTTTGCGGCTGAACAGGAATCAACCACAAACAGAGTAAAGGGGTAAAGGTGATTGCAAAAATCCAACTCAAAAAAAGCGAAATCGTCATCATATAAAAAAGTGAACGACAAAATTCACCCACGTTTCCTGGGTTGAACCCAACCGCTAAAAAGGCTAAAATAGCCACAATAGTTGCCCCAAGTAATGGCCACTGCGTTTGTGTGACAATCTCTTTCAATGCCACAATGCGATCATGCCCTTTGGCCGTTTTAACTAGATAACCATCCACCACAACGATCGCATTATCCACAAGCATTCCTAAGGCAATAATTAACGCACCTAATGAAACAAGTTGCATATCAATATTAAAAAGGTTCATCCCAACAAAGGTCCCTAAAATAATCAAAATCAATGTGATGCCAATCACTAACCCTGAGCGTAAGCCCATCGTTAATAAAAGCACGCCAATCACGATAAGAACAGATTCAAGCAAGTTAACTAAAAATTCATTTATGGATTCCTCCACTTTCTCTGATTGATAATTAATATAATTAATATCTATTCCAACAGGACGTGTCGGGGAAAGTGTATTTAACAATTTTTTGATATTTTTACCTAACGCAATGACGTTTCCTCCGTCAACAATGGAGATGCCCAATCCAATAGCTTGCGCCCCATTAAATTTCATAATCTGATCTTCGGGCTCAATGTGTCCGCGATAAACATTGGCAATGTCGCCTAAACGAATAATGCGACCTTGATTATCGCTCACACATAAATTAGAGATGGCTTCAACGCCCTCAATTTCACCCGAAACACGAATGGCGCAATATTCATCATCATTCTTAATTTGTCCCGAACGCATCACCATGTTATTACTACTTAGTGTTTGAAAAACCTCATCATGAGAAATTTGCAAATTTGAGAGTTTAGAGCGATTGAACTCTACATAAATCGCTTTATCAGGATCTCCCCATGTCGCCACCTTCGCAACATCTTTGACTCTAAGAATCTCTTTCTTCAAGATTTTAACATAATCTTTGAGTTCGTCATGGGTATAACCCTCTCCTGAAATTGAGAGAAAAATCCCATAAACATCGCCAAAATCATCTATCACGCGCGACGGAGAGACGTCAGAAGGAAGATTGGTTCGTACATCATTGACTTTTCGTCGTAACTCATCCCATATTTGTTGGATTTCATCCGATTGAAATTCAGGGCGTATCTCCACATAAATTAACGACATATCATTGCGGCTAATCGATGTAATATTATCGAGTTGAGACATCTTTTGTATCTCTTCTTCGATTTTATCGGTAACCTCTTGTTCTACCTCTCGGGCAGTCGCTCCTGCATAACGTGTTGCAATGACCGCTTTTTTAATTGTAAACGTAGGATACTCTAATCGACCAAGACTATAATACGCATCGATTCCCCCTACCCACACCACCACCATGAGTAATATAAAAAAACTCACATGGTTCAATGTATATTTAATAATATTCATTTCAGTTTCTCCGCATTCAACGGACGAACTTTTTCCCCTTCATTCAGCCAATCGCCACCTGCTGCAACCACCCATTCCCCAGTCATTAAATGACTATCCACGCTAATAAAATTACCTTGTGTAGGTTGCCCCAAAATCACCTCTCGTAACGTGACAGTAGAGCTTTCCGCTTGATAAACCCAAACACACGCTTTGCCATCTCGGTGAAATACGGCAGCAAAAGGGAGTCGTATTTTTTCATGCTCGCTGGTCAAACGCAAATTCGGCAAATGATGAACTTCAGCAGTCATTCCTGGCAAGACAACAAAATCTTGAGGTTGATCCATCGTTAAAATCAACTCATAAGTTTCTGTTGCGGCGGCGGCACTCGGTTTAAACTCCGTAATATGTGCAAAAAATTCGCGATTTCCACGCCCTGGGAAAGTCACCTTAAATTTTTTATCTTTGTAAACATCTGTTCCGTCATACAAACTCACTGAGGGTAAATTTCCTGCGGGAAGATTAACCTTGATTTCCATCGTTCGCAAATCATCAAATTGAAGAACAGGAACATTCGCCTGTGCAATTTCGAACTCTTCAATTTTAATATCGGTAACCGTCCCATGAAATGGGGCATAAAGAACAGTGTCATCTCGTTTATCTATCGCCACCTTGAGTTGCGCATTTTTGACATCTACTTGTGATTCAAGAGAGGCTTTTTTAGCGCGAGCTGCATCAAAAACTGTTTCACTAATCGCTTTTTTTTCATGGAGTTGTTTTTGACGCAAAAAATCACTATTGGCCAAATCTAAATCTGCTTTTAAGACATTCACTTCCATGGTGATTCGTTCAACCTCACGCTCGTAATCGCGCGGATCAATACGCATTAATACATCCCCTTTTTCAAAAGTTTGCCCCATTTTCAACTCTTGTTGAATCACAGGGCCAGAGACACGAAAAAAGAGTTCAGCATGTTTTTCAGGCTGAACACGCCCTGGATATGAAGTCCCTGTATTATACTGTGATACGCCCACTTGAAAGAGTTTCACCACGCGTGGAGTAACGTTCTGTTTTTTCGAGACCATTTCGACACCAAATTCATGATACCATACCACAACGCCGCCTAACAAAAAAATACCTAAAAAACTCAAGATTAACAATTTCGTATTCATTGACTCACTCCTTCGTTGATAATCTTAACATCTTTTTTACGTTCTTAATTGATAATATAATCGATTTTTTACAATTTTCAAGAGTTATTGCATATTTTTATCATAAAATTACACCCATGATTACAAAATATTTTGTGTGCAACATGTTTGTGCGTGCGATGTGGTTAATTCCGATGACAATGCACACGATGTCGGCAACTCTCCTCCTGATTTTTCATACAAAATCTCGTTAAGCGATTTAGCAATACACTGTGTTTTAGGCACGCCAAAACATGCGCGCATCTTTTGCCACAATTCTTTGAGGGATTCTTGACGAATATTACCAAAACTTGCGGGGATAAAATCACACGGATAAAGTTCTCCCGTTTCACCTAGATAACTATGCAATATCCCTGCACCACAACCATATTTTTCAGGGCCTTCAATATATAAATAAGTTGTTAACTTCACCATCCCTAAAGTTCGATTTCCGCGACGATAAATTGTAATTAATTTTTCACGATCTGCTTGCGTATAAAATAACGATTCATCCTTATCTAAATAACTCCCCGAACGCACAGGCTCAAGAAGTCTCACCTCGCGCGCACCAAAGGATTGTGCCTTTCTCGCCAATGCAAAAATATAGGATTGAGAAAGATATTTACGCGCAATCACGCACATTGCAATCACATGAAGTCCGACCTCTTTTCCCCACTGCATGGCTTGAATAGCACACGCATAAGCATCATCGCGCCCTCGAAATGCGTTGTGTTCATCGGGATCTAAAAAATCAAAACTCACCGCGAGGGTGATAAGACCACTTGTTTTGAATTGGACTAATTTTTCACGTGTTAAACCGATACCTGTTGTAAATAGAATCGTCCCCGCACGCCCTTCTATCGAAGCGATGAGTTCCGGTAAATCTTTGCGAGTCAAGGGTTCGCCACCTGTAAAGCCAATGTTGCTAACGTGCATAGATACAAGGTCAGATAATGCCTGTTTCATTTCAGTGGTAGAGAGTTCGCCCGTTGTGGTATGACGTCCAGCGCGAGAACAGTGCGGGCACCGACAAGGGCATCTCGCCGTTACCGATACAAAAATAGAGATAGGCCCCGTACGATGCATCATTTTTGAAGGCAAATAAGCCAGTTCGACACGATTTTGAATCACCGACTCAAATGCAAGGGAAGGAATGGGGGGAAGTACTGATGAAATCATCAATTGTCGATGATGAATTATAGCACGTTCTCCTTTAACCATTAAGAATGATAGTCGAAAAATTTCCCACCATGTATAACCATCTTCGGTATGTCTATAACGCGCCCATTTAAGGATTTGAGCAATAAAACCTTTGATAAAAAGAGCACGTCCATATACAACAATATTACGAAACAAAAGTGGAACTTGCATTTTAATCTTTCTGCCATACCGCGTAAACAAACGGATGACGACCCGGCAATTTTCCATCTTCATTCACTCGATGACTAATCTCACTGAGGAGTTCCAAACGCACCTGATCGTAGCTATGAAACATTTTAGAAATGCCCGCAATAGCTCCTGTTTGTTCTTGCCATGCTAAATATTCGCGCGCAGTGCTAAACATAAAAGTTTCAACGCCCTCCCCTGAAAGTTCAACATGTGTATGAGGTGTTTTTGCCCACTGTAAAAGTTGATTCACATTTTGAGGTAA
>CAZIVM010000072.1:0-12404 GCA_964542845.1 uncultured Victivallales bacterium | reverse complement strand
GTAGTGGATGTATTTTTATTAAAAAAAACCATTTTTTTTCGCTTTTCGACTGGAGAAAATTCAAAAAAGCGTCTCAGTTAAATATAGCAAAAGATCTCCATTAACGACAAAACTAAAGAAATATTTCACATGATTATAAGATTTATACGCCGTATCATTCGCATCCCGTTACTTTTTATCTGGACTTTTATCGTGGCTGCATGGGTTATGCCATCCCATTTTAGTAAGTCAGAAAAAGCAGGAAACCGTATCGCCAAATGTACACGACTTTGGGCTTCAGGACTCCGCAGAATCCTCGGAATCAAGCTCCATATCATCAACCCCGAGACAGGACCTAAACAAAACGATGGTGGCCTCGTCATTTCAAATCATCAAAGTTACCTTGATGTTTTTGTTCACGGAAGCTTGGTCAACTTGCGTTTTGCCCCCAAAGCAGAAATACAAAAATGGTTTTTTGTAGGCTGGGTGGTCGGACTCTCCCGTCCGATTTGGATTAAACGCGAAAATGCTCAAGAATCCGCAAAATCACTCAAAGAGTTTGAACGCACCATCGAACGCGGACTCTCCCTTATTGTGTACCCCGAAGGGACAACCACGGATGGATCCTATCTCCTCCCCTTTAAATCAACCCCTTTTCAAGCCGCCATCGAAACGCAAGTCACATTGCGCCCCATGATTCTACGCTATATCCAACCCGACAACGAAACCACCGCGTGCTGGTATGGCGACATGACACTTCTTCCTCACCTATGGGATATTTTAGGGCAAAAACGAATCATTGCGGAAGTCGAATGGCTCCCACCGCGTAAACCAGGCCCCAATGTGAATCGTAAAGATTTAGCATTACAACTGCACAACGAAATGGCCATTGTACTGGGGCGTCGCATCCGTGACAACTTAGCATGCACCGAAGGAGAATAATCATGACTGCATCTCGTAGCGAAAACCAACAAAAAGCCTATCGTGCATTACCCAGTTTATCCATCTTACTTCAAAAAGAAGATATTCAACCCCTTATTGAAAATTGGGGCGAAGGGGCCGTTAAATATTTCGCAAGAGAAACCCTTGATTCTTTGCGTAAACAAATTGAACGAAACCCTCAAATCACCCCGTTTGAAATTTCTGAAATTATTCAACAACTCGATTCGTTACTTGCACGCCACATGTCGCCTGCAGGACGTAAAGCCATTAATGCCACAGGAATTCTGTTACATACAGGTCTCGGACGTGCCCCACTCTCTACTGAAGCCAAGGCACAACTCGATATCTTTGATGGTTACTCTATTCTCCAAACCGATATTGTGACTGGCGAACGCAACGAACGTGAAGCCCGCATCGAAAAGTTGTTGATTGAACTCACAGGGTGTGAAGCCGCGACTGTGGTCAATAACAACGCCGCAGCGACCATGATTATCCTCAATACGCTTTCCAAAAATAAAGAAGCAATCATTAGTCGCGGTCAGCTAGTTGAAATAGGAGGCGCATTCCGCATTCCTGACGTCATGGAACAGAGTCAAGCCATCCTCAAAGAGATTGGCACCACCAACCGAACTCATCTCAAAGATTACCGCAATGCGTTCAATGAAAATTCGGGAGCCATTCTCCATGTTCATACGTCAAACTATCGTGTCCGTGGATTTGCATCAACACCCAACATTCAAGAATTATGTGAATTGCGCAATGAAATTGCCCCTAACCTCCCTGTAATCGACGACTTAGGAAGCGGATCTCTCGTCCCCTTATCACAGTTTGGCCTCTCAGATGAACCGTTGATTAAAACCTCATTACATGCAGGCGCTGATCTTTGTTCGTTCAGTGGCGATAAACTCATTTGCGGACCTCAAGCAGGAATTATTTGTGGAAAGAAAAAATGGATTGATCAAATCAATAAAAATCCTTATATGCGCATGTTTCGTGTCTGTAAAATGACCCTAGCCGTTTTAGAAGCCTCTCTTATGCACTTTGTCTGTGAGGACTGGAAAACAAAACTCCCACTCTATCAAATGCTTACGACACCCATAGATGAACTTCAATTGCGCGCAGAACGTCTACTTTCAGAGACTCAAAACGCGTTTGCAAACATCGGCTATGAAATTTCTATTCAAAATGACATTGCCTACATTGGCAGTGGATCTATTCCTGATGAGGGGATCCCATCAATGACCATTCAAGCAACACCGACGGCACAAGCATTATATGCTGTTCAAGACCTTGCACTTAAAATGCGAATGAATTCCCCATCTATCTTTGGGAGAATCTCAGATAATAAATTTATTTTAGATATGCGCACGCTCGTTCTTGACGATTTAGAGGCCTTAATTCAGGGGGTAAATAAGGTATGTTCTACATAAAAATCATTTTCACATTCATTCTTTTATCGCTTAGTTTTCTATGCAGTTTTGCAGAAGCGGTCATTGATATCGAGCACCCTGGAATTACCCTTCCAGCACCCCCTTCTATTACATCGACTCAAGCCAAAGATAATCTATTTTATATCGCAGAACAAAAAAACGCATGGACTGTAGGCTATAAAGATAAAAATGGGGTACTTCGTTTTTATAATTTATCTAGAACGTCTTATGATTTTCACTCGATCACACAATCTAAAACGTCTTTAAAGCTTTATCTTAAAACCCCTCCCCCAGTTACCCCTACCACTTTTTATATACAACCCCAACGCGATGTTACCGTAGTCAAAGTGAATGACAAAAATTACTGGGTTCAAATACCGTTTGGTCGCATCAAAGAGAAACATATTATTGAAATTCCAAAATCGGATAAAATTAAATATTATAAAGAAAATTCTGGACAACGTTTTTTTCGTGAACAAGAAGCCAAAGGGCTTATTCTTGTGAATCGAAAATGGGTCAATAAAGTCGAACATGAAAAAGCGTTAAAAACTCAAAAAGACACGTTGAATGCCGAACAAAAGAATCTTAAAAATGCGGCATCTGTTGCCAAACGCGGTTTCATCTATCTTCAGAATGGGACACTTATCGAAGGAGAATTCGATAAACTGCTACGTTCTACCTTATACTTTAAGCCTGATAATGAGGAACGCGCGGTAGGATATCGTCTGGCTCAAATCTCTAGTGATCCGCCGAAACAACAAATGTTTCGTGCCTACAATGCACTCTCAGCAAAATATACCAATTTGTTCGATAATGCAATTTTGCGACTCAACACCGCCGACGCCCTTAACGCAATGCAAAAATTTAATCATTATTATACGCTAGCCCCTTCAGAAGCCCAAACTAAACTCAATATTTCTTATCAACATATTCAATATAAATGGAATGCCTATCTCATTTCAAATAATATTGCGGTTTATTCTGATACTATTTTTAATAAAGATGAACTCAATTCAAAACTCAAAGAGGGTAAGATATTTTTCGCTAATCAATGGATTAGGCCCGATCAAAAATGTAAAACATGTAAATGGACAGGCTATGTTAAATGTTCATGTCAAAAAAATTATGTAATGGCCAAGTGTCCTAAATGTACGCAAGGAAGGGTTAAATGTGTC
Source organism: uncultured Victivallales bacterium (assembly GCA_964542845.1). Lineage (GTDB taxonomy): Bacteria > Verrucomicrobiota > Lentisphaeria > Victivallales > CAZIVM01 > CAZIVM01. Next base: position 8,878 of record CAZIVM010000072.1, on the reverse strand, counting down.
ATATGCAATGGTTCGGGAAGTGTACGTTGTAAAGCGTGTAAAGCCTCAGGTCTCCTCAAACGAACTTGTGCATATTGTCGGGGATCAGGGCAAACTTGGAATTTTCGATATTATCGACCCCGAATCACAACGATGCAAAATGGACAACGCCTTGCGAATGGTTTAGCCTCTTATGGCTATTGGGGCGTGTGCGAAAACTGTAATGGACGTGGCGCGTTTACGGATTATTGCCCCACGTGCAGTGGACGCGGTTTAGTCGACTGTGCTAAAACGGTACAATGTATCAATTGCAATGGAAAAGGGCAAGTGATGCAAAAATGTCCAACCTGCCATGGGGCACTCAAAAAAGTATGTCCAGACTGCCATGGGAAAAAAATCATCGAATAGTCTTGAATCAAAGAAAATATGACGATAATTTACGATTTAGGTTGATTTTTTCAAAATTGGGTGTCTATTATTATACTAATAATATAGTTTTAATAAAATATCCCATAAAATATAACCCAGGAGTCGATAATGACCAATCTCAATCCTAAAGTTAAAGCATTGATGGATCAATTTCCTTTTGAAGGCCTCACCTTTGATGATGTCTCTTTGGTAACTCAATATGCCGATTTCCTCCCAGATGAAACCGACACACACACTCAATTCACACGCAACATTCGTTTAAAAATTCCTTTCGTTTCAGCAGCGATGGATACTGTAACCGAAGCCAAAATGGCCATCGCTATGGCTCAAATGGGTGGAATTGGGGTTATTCACAAGAATTTATCTCCCGAAGAACAAATGGGCAAAGTTCGCCGTGTTAAACATTACTTGAATGGGTTCATTCGCGATCCCATCACAGTGAATGAAAATATGACTGTCTATGAAATGCTTTCACGCAAAGAACGTAAACAATATGGCTTTAGCGGTTTCCCTGTCGTAAATGATGCGGGACAACTCGTTGGAATTATTACGGCTCGTGATATTAAATTCATCACGGATCACTCTAAACGTGTCGGCGATGTCATGACGCATACCCCAATTACAGCCCCTCACAAAACCGATCTTAAAGAAGCTTTCAAAATCATGAAAGAACACAAAATTGGAAAGTTGCCAACCATCAACGATGAAGGCAAATTGAGTGGACTTTACTCCTTCCATGATGTTCGCATGTTAATTGAGAAAAATCAACCCTGCTTTAGCCGTGATGCAAACCACCGTTTACGCGTGGCGGCTGCCGTAGGCCCTTATGATGAAAAACGCATTGCACTTTTGGCAGCTGCTGAGATTGATGCACTCGTTATCGATACAGCACATGGTCACTCTAAAGGGGTGATTGAAACGGTCAAAATGATCAAAAATACTTATGGCGACAAATTAGATGTTGTTGCTGGAAATATTGCCACCATGGAAGCCGCAAAATCCTTAATGGATGCGGGTGTTGATGCCGTAAAAGTAGGTATCGGACCGGGTTCTATTTGTACCACTCGCGTGGTTGCGGGTGTTGGAATCCCACAAATTTCTGCGATTTGGGAAGCTCGCAAAGCTTTAGGCAATAGCGTTCCAATTATTGCGGATGGCGGAATCAAACAATCTGGTGATGTTGCAAAAGCAATTGCTGCAGGGGCATCGACCGTTATGATGGGTTCAGCCCTCGCAGGTACCGAAGAATCTCCTGGAGAAAAAATCTTCCATCATGGACGCCGTTATGTTGTTTATCGTGGAATGGGATCACTCGAAGCGATGAAGAAAAATAAAGGTTCTCGCGAACGTTATGGTCAATCCGATGTCGATTCCGACGCACAACTTGTCCCACAAGGTGTTGAAGGCCTCGTTCCTTTCCGCGGAAGTGCAATCGAAGTCTTACATCAATATATTGGCGGACTCCACTACTCATTAGGTTATTGTGGAACGAAAACGATTCAAGAACTCCAAGATAACGCAGTATTTGTCCGTATCTCAGGTGCTGGATTGCGTGAAGCACATCCACACGATATTCAAATGACTAAAGATGCACCTAATTACATGATGAAATAATCAGGGTGCGATAATCAAGAAAGGTCCCATGAACCATGTGGAACTATACAGATAAAGTAATGGATCACTTCCTTAATCCTCGCAATGTAGGCGAAATTAAAGATGCGGATGCCGTCGCAGAAGTGGGTAATATTTCCTGCGGAGATGCCCTCAAATTGTATCTCAAACTAGATGAACAAGGCAAAATTTGTGATGTCAAATTCCAAACCTTTGGATGTGCATCTGCCATTGCCTCATCCTCTGCACTCACCGAAATGATTAAGGGAATGACCCTTGAAGAAGCGGGTAAACTCACGAATCAAGATATTGTCGATTTCCTCGGAGATCTTCCTGAAGCCAAAACCCATTGTTCCGTGATGGGAATGGAAGCACTTCAAGCCGCGATTGCCAACTACCATGGAGCTGAAGTCGACGCATTTAGCCATGATCATGACGAACATGAAGGCGAAATTGTCTGTCAATGCTTTGGGGTTACCGATGTTAAAGTGCGTCAAACAGCACATGCCCACAATGTTACGAAGGCCGAAGACCTCAAAAACTATATTAAAGCTGGAGGTGGCTGTGGGTGTTGCTTGGATACCCTTCAAGAAATCTTAGACACCTATTGGGCTGAACAAAGTCAAAAAGATGGGAAAGCAACTGAGGCACTTTCTCCTGTTCAAAAAATCCTCAAAATTCAATCTGTCATTGATACTAAAATCAAACCTGTTCTTAAACGAGATGGTGGAGATATTGAATTTTTGAACTTAGTGGGGAATACGGTTCAAGTGAAACTTCAAGGCGCATGTGCAATGTGTCCTTCTAGCAAAATTACGCTTAAAAATCTTGTCGAAAAACAAATTCGCGACGAAGTTTCGCCCGAACTTGAAATTGAAGCCGTTCACACCTAAGGAGGTTTAAGATGTTGAAAAAACCCAATGTCTATCTCGATAACAACGCCACAACGGCTGTTGCGCCTGAAGTGATTGAAGCGATGCTTCCGTTCTTGACCGACTATTATGGGAATCCCTCTTCGATGCACCGTTTCGGTGGGCAGTGCGCTCAACCGATTGAAGATGCACGCGCAAGTTTAGGGAAACTTTTAGGTTGCACGCCTAAAGAATTGATCTTTACGTCTTGCGGAACTGAAGCGAACAATGCCGCTCTTTTTTCAGCGACCTTTTATCATCCTGATCGCAAAAAAATTATTGTCTCACGCGTTGAACATCCTGCGATTTTAAATACAGCCAAAGAGTTGGAACGTCGCGGATATACGGTTGAGATTATCCCCGTGCATAGTAATGGACAACTTGATCTTGAAGCCCTTGAAAAAATGATTGACTACAACACAGCGATTGTGTCGGTGATGTGGGCGAATAATGAAACCGGCACCATTTTCCCAGTGGAAACGGTTGCGGAAATGGCGCACAAATTTGGCGCATTGTTCCATACAGATGCGGTTCAAGCGGTCGGAAAAATAGCGATTGATTTATCAAAATCTCAAATTGATATGTTGAGTTTGTCAGGACACAAACTTCATGCACCTAAAGGCATTGGCGCATTATTTGTACGCCAAGGACTTCGATTCCGCCCTTATATTATTGGCGGACATCAAGAGTTTGGACGTCGCGGAGGCACAGAAAATGTCGCGGGCATCGTGGCTTTAGGCAAGGCCGCTGAAATTGCCATGGCACATATTGACGATGAGAACACACGCGTCAAAGCATTACGTGATAAATTGGAAACTGAAATCTTAGCCCAAATTCCTAAAACATACGTGAATGGGGATTTAGAAAATCGTCTTCCTAACACTTCAAGTATCTCCTTTGAATTTATTGAAGGGGAATCTATTTTGATGTTAATGGATCAATTTTCGATTTGTGCATCCTCAGGCTCAGCCTGTACCTCGGGTTCGCTTGAACCTTCACATGTCTTGCGTGCAATGGGAATTCCCTATACGCGTGCACACGGAACGATTCGTTTCTCATTTTCAATTTATAATACTGAAGAAGATGTTGAATTTGTTTTAAAACATCTCCCTGAAGTTATTACTAAAATTCGCAGTATTTCTCCTTACTGGCAGCAAAATTAAGGAATAGATTTTATGAAAAAATGGTGGTCGTGGATTATTTGTGTCGTTATATTTTTAGGGTGCACAACCTTAGTTTCAGATGCCACACCACCTAAAATCCGTTCCGGACTCGATGTATTTTTATCACACTACACCCACCTTGTGAAAGGGAAACGTGTGGGACTCGTCACCAATCAAACAGGCGTCGATGCCAATTTAAATGCCACCATTGATTTGATGAAGTCGAATCCTAACATCAATTTAGTTGCGCTCTTTGCCCCCGAACACGGCGTACGCGGAAATGTTCGCGCAGGTGAAAATGTCGCTGGCGGAAGAGATCCTCAAACACAATTACCCGTTTATACGCTTTATGGAAATAAAGATCACAAACCCCCAAAGGAAGGACTCGATGCCATAGATGTGATGATTTTCGATATTCAAGATGTCGGATCACGCGCGTACACTTATGTATGGCACATGGCAGAATGTATGTCGGGCTGTGCAGCGGCAGGGAAGCCTTTTATTGTGCTGGATCGTCCCAACATCTATGGAGGAATGCCCCTCGATGGTGCCGTCACCGAAAAAGCATACATCTCGTTTATCGGACTCTACCCCGTCCCTCGCGTCTATGGCATGACCATGGGTGAAATGGCGCGCTATTTGAACACCGAAGAAAAAATTAACTGTAAACTCACTGTTATTCCAATGGCAGGATACAAACGTGGAATGAGTTTTGAGGAGACCGGACTCCCTTGGGTGCCCACCTCCCCACATATTCCTGATGTACAGTCGGCACTTTGCTTTGCGGCAACGGGTGCGTTGGGTGAATTGGGATGTGTCAATATTGGAATTGGATATACGTTGCCATTTCGTGTGGTTGGTGCGCAATGGATGAATGCAGATCGTTCAACAAAAGCGTTAAACGCGTTACAACTTCCAGGGGTTCGTTTTCGTGCGATTCATTATAAACCCTTCTTTGGAATGTCGAAAGACAAAGAGTTACAAGGGGTTCAAATTCATGTCACAGATCCTTCAAAATTTTTACCAGCAACAACAGAAGTTGCCATTATTTGCCATTTACGCGATGCGTACCCCAAAAACTTCACATGGAATCCCAAGAGCTTTGCCATTTTTGATAAAGCGATGGGAACGGCGACAACCCGAGCCGATATTCAAGCGGGCAAAAGCTACAAACAAATTGTACAACGTTGGCAGTCGGGAATCAATAGTTATAAGGCCAAACGCGCTAAATACCTCATTTATAAATAAGGAATCATATGGGCTCACGTGCATTCGGAGAAATACTTGAACAATTCTTTTTAGGGGTCATTTCGGAACGTCGACACACCAAGCTCGACATCTTTTTACGCGGATGTCTTTTCTTCGGATCTGGCTTTTATCGTCGTATTATTGAGTTGCGTCATTTTCTCTATGACAAACGGATTATTCGTAATCATGCGATTGGTTCGTTGGTGATTTCGATTGGTAACCTCACCTGTGGCGGAACAGGGAAAACGCCTATTGTAGAAGTTTTTGCGCGGACATTGAATCAAAATGGACGTCGCGTAGCAATTTTGTCACGCGGATATAAGAGTAAAGATAATCGTACATTCAGTGATAAGATTCAACAAAAATTTTCGTCCAAACAAAAATTAGTCCCTCCACGTGTCGTTTCGGATGGTCAAAACATGCTATTGGATTCACTCCGTGCGGGAGATGAACCTTTTATGCTTGCCAACAATTTACCAGGTGTCGTTGTGTTGGTCGATAAAGATCGTGTGAAGTCAGGACAATACGCGATTGAAGAATTTAAATGCGATACACTCATTCTTGACGATGGGTTTCAATACCTTAAACTACGCCCACACGTCAACATTGTTCTCGTCGATGCAACGTGCCCCTTTAGTAATCACTTCATGTTACCTCGCGGGCTTCTCCGTGAACCCATTTATAATATCAAGCGTGCAGACTATATTTTTCTTACCAAATCGGATGGGAAACGCCCCTTGCGTCATCTTAAAACATTTTTGCGTAAACATAATAAGAATGCGGAAATTATTGAGTGTCGTCATCATCCCAAATATTTACAAGATGTATTCAACGCTCGTGAACAACTCCCATTAAATTCACTTGCGGGGAAACGTATCGCTGCGATTTCAGGGATTGCAAATCCGCTCTCTTTTGAAGCGTTTTTGAAAAAACTAGGGGCTGAAATTGTGGTATCGCATCACTTTGCGGACCATCACCGCTTTTCTGAACAAGAGTTGCTTGAATTTGTAAATGAAGCTCAAAATGCAAAAGTGGATATGATTTTAACCACCGAAAAAGATGCTGTTCGTATCCCCAAACTCAGCACTTGTCATACGCCATTTGTCTTTTTGCGTGTAGAAATTGATATTTTGTCGGGCGAAGAGTCGTTCCAACAATGTATCTCACGTATTTGCTTTCTCTAATGATCAACGCAATTACGCCAGAGACGTCAGTCGCATTTTTTTGTTCTGCACATGCGCCAGGGTTTCTTTTAGAATGCGTCCATGCCCTCCCTTTTCAACTCGAAAATTTACACATCAAAATCGTGAATGGATTTCATACCCCCATTGAAAAAGTTTTTTTTGAGCAACTTTGCAAAACTCAACTCTCCATGACTTGGGTGCGCGCATTCCAAACTGTCGAATCGCCCCAAGTGCCGTTATTCGCTCAAAAGGCCTATCAAACGGGACGTCTTGTCATCACGCATGCGCCCGATTGCAAAGTAACCCGAGCAACCCGTGAAAGCAGTTGGGAACGCAACAATTATATCGCGCAAATGTGTGAAGTGTGGATTGTCGGCTACACGCCCAAAGGGTCATCAACGTATCAACTCATTCAAGCGCATGTTTCGCAAAAACAAATTTACACATTCGATCATCCAGAAAACAAACATTTACTTGCGCTAGGCGTGCGTCCAATCGAAATCAAAAGTTCAGCATCCGATAACGATTTTTTCTCGCTTGAAAACGATTCATTCTAATTTTCACATCCATTCAATTTTGAAAAATCACCTTTAACGGCTTCGCCTAATCGTGTTTTCAACTCTTTTTGAATTTCAGGATGCGTTTCTGCTAAATTATGGATTTGAAGCTTATCAATAAAATTTCCACCGCCTTGTTTAAATGAAAGCGTAGGATCAAATAAGCGATACAATGAACCATCTCCACGCAGCACATAGCCATCATTTCGGACAATTCCCCCAGCATTTCCAACGCCGCCATGTTCAAATCCTGTTTGCCCCGAAAAGACAATACAACGATTGGAAGGAAGTTGCGCTTGTGAATCTAAAAGAACATTTAGAATAGAACAGCCATCTTTACGTGGAAGGTTAACATCTAATAAGTCAGCAAACGTCGGAAGTAAATCATAGTTTGAAACCACACTTTCAGCGTGTCGATTGGCATCCAGTTTATTGGGCCAATAGAAAACAAGCGGAACATTCACCCCGCCATTCCATGTGGTCCATTTTCGCCCTGCAAATCCCCATGTTCCATCAAAAACATCGCCACAATCAAGCGAATTATAAACACGCCCAGTGCCTGGTGTGGTCTGAAACTTGTGATTATTTTTGTTCACACGCCCTGTTGAATGCGGTTGTGAGTAATAAATTTCGTGTCCATTATCCGAAGTAAAAATAAACATGGTATTATCAGCAATTCCCTGCGCCTCAACTTCCGCCATAATTTCGCCGACACTCTCATCAAGGATCTTTACCATCTGGGCATATTCGGCTTCTATCCATGAAAGTTTTCCTTCGGGGAGAACATCGCCAATACGATACGTTGAGTCAACAGTATGCGCTAAGATTTCTGAGTCGATAACCGGAACAGAAGGATAAGTGGAAATTTCACCAAAACGCGCAGGATTCGTGTTTGGTGCAAGACGGGTTTGTGTCGGTCCATGTGGAAGCGGAGTCGAATACATCATGAAAAATGAATTTTGTTTATTTTCACGGATGTAAGATTTTGCTTTGGCAACAAAAAGATCTTCAGAATAAACTCTTTTGCCTCGATTTGACCAACGTTTAGCACGCATATTCTCATTTGCTTCGCCTTCAGGAGTCTGGGCAGAATTTAAAAAATCGTTTCCTTGAATACGTTGAATAGAATCATTATCAAAAATCCATGGGGGATAAAAACCATGGGGTCGACCATGATCCAAAAAACCGTAATGTTCATCCCATCCATGCAATTTCATTTGAGTACGTGTTGCCGTAAATCCGTAATCATTCTTACCAATTGATATAGTTTTATATCCTCCCTTTTTAAAAACTTGAGGTAAATATAAATCGTCTGAGTCTAAAACAATATCTGATTGATCTATGGCGTATTCAACTTCGCTTATTTTAGAATCTAAAAGTTGTAAATGATCAAACTCAAATCCTTTTGATTTAAATGCGCCCGCACGTGAAATTTTAAACTTTCGATGTGCACCATCACGGCAATCCGAATAACCCGTGAGTAAAGAGGCGCGTGCAGGCGCACAATAGACACATCCATACGCATGATTAAAACTGACTCCTCCGCGACATAATTTATCTAAATTAGGGGTCGATACATATTTTTGCCCATAATACGAAAGCATCCCTTTTCCCATATCATCGACATAAATCAAAATGACATTGGGTTTTTCTTTTTGAGAGGGAACTGGAACGGTAGCATCGCTAGTGGCTAGAGCAGAAAATGTACCGAAACAAAGGAGGGAAAAGATAAGTGATGTTTTATTCATAAAAATCAAATTTCAAAATAAATCGGGATTCAATAACATTAAAATATA
>CAZIVM010000071.1:7667-12443 GCA_964542845.1 uncultured Victivallales bacterium | reverse complement strand
AGTTGATAAAAAGTTGCAAAATATAATCCCATAAAGTGCTCAAGGATTCCACGACAGGTAAGGAGGGTAGGTAGGTATATAAAAGATAGGTAAGGAGTAGAAACGTTAATATAAAGAGAAACAAACTTAAGAGAATTGGAATAATCAAAATAAACCATATTTTAGGAGACGAAAATAAAATATGTAGCGATTTAAAAAAGAATGAACTCCCTTGTATAATATCTTGTGTTTTGATTTTCATTGAATGCTCCTTTAGATTGTTTATGTTAAATATAATATATATTCTTTTTTTACAGATACAAGTTAAGAACTTAACAATCCTTCAATAAAATTCTAAAATTATTTTTTGAGACCAAAATCGCTTGGGAACTTAATGAAATAAGCCGTGATAAAACTTGGAAGGGTGCAAATAATTACCCATATAAAAAATATTGAATAGCCGACCATGGTTTGGATTTGACCGCTCACCATTCCCGGAATCACCATTCCTAACGCCATGAATCCTGTTAAGATCGCATAATGCGCACTGCGATATGTACTCTCTTGAACCAATGAAAGCATGTAGAGCATAAACGCGGTAAAGCCAAACCCATATCCGAATTGTTCTATAATCACACATGCGGATATTTCATAAATGTTTTGGGGTTGAAATATCGCCAAATAAACATATAAAATATTGGGTATATTCATGGCGAAGACCATGGGCCATAACCATTTTTTCAGTCCGTGTCTCGAAACTAACCATCCCCCTAAAATGCCACCAGCTAGAAGCGCAACTGTCCCGAGGGTTCCTTTGAGGGTTCCGATTTGGAGTTCATTCAGTGCTAAACCGCCTTGTTCATGCGTTGCAATTAAAAAGATTCCTGCAATTTTTTGAAGTTGAGCTTCGGCAAAACGATAAAATAAAATAAAGAGAAGCCCCGACACAATCCCAGGAAGTTTGATAAAAGAGAAAAATACATCCTTAAAAGTGGCTTTTGAAGATGTTTCATGTTGCGATTTTTCGATAGCTGGTTTAGGGAGGATATAAGCATGATAGATTGCCATAACTAAAAATAAAACTCCTAAACAAATAAAAACGAGTTGCCATGCTTGAAGTTTTTCGACGCCTAATTTCTGTTCAAATATCCCTACTAGCATTAAGACTCCCCCCGAAACAACGATGATTCCAACACGGAAAAAAGCATTTCGAAGTCCTGAAAAAAATGATTGTTCATGCGTGTCAAGCGCATCCATGTAGAATCCATCAGCTGCAATGTCATGACTCGCGGAGTTAATCGCAAAAAGAGCAAAGAGTCCAATCATCATTTCGAAAAAATAAAACTCTGTCTGAATTTCCATTGCGATTAAAAATGAAATTCCAGCAGATACAATTTGCGTCCCTATCACCCATTGACGTTTCGTGAAATAGCGTTCAATGAGCGGACTCCATAGTCCTTTGACTGCCCATGCGAGTCCAATAAGACTTGTCCAAAATGTGATTTGCGCATTCGCAATACCGTAGGCGACCAGTAAAAAGGTCGACACATTCACCACAATTTCATTTGGGAATGCTTGCGTCGAATAGAGCGTGGGGATCCACGCCCATGGGGAACGTGTCGCCTCGGTTTTCATCAATTAGCCTTGGGTCTCTTCTGCAAGTTTTGCAGAGATGCGCATCGAACAAAAATCTGGGCCGCACATCGTGCAATAATGGGTATTAAGATTGCGATCTTTCACTTCCCCTTCTTGTTCGTCAAGCGCTTCTTTACGAAGTTGACGTGCGCGATCGGGATCTAAAGCAAGATTGAATTGTTCTTCCCAGTTGAATGCAGCGCGTGCATCTGAAATGGCATCATCACGATCACGTGCAGAGGGGCGTTTGAGGGCAACATCAGCTGCATGCGCGGCAATTTTGTAAGCAATCACTCCGTTGCGGACATCTTCAGCATTGGGTAAACCCAAATGTTCTTTGGGGGTGACATAACAAAGCATTGATGCGCCATAAAATGCGGCAAGTGTTCCACCGATTGCGGAGGTAATATGATCGTATCCGGGGGCACAGTCTGTGACAACAGGGCCTAAGACATAGAAGGGAGCATTATCGCAAACTTCTTGTTCGCGTTTCATGTTCATTTCAATTTGATCTAAGGGGACGTGACCGGGGCCTTCAACCATCGCTTGCACGCCAGCTTCACGACAACGTGTAACGAGTTCGCCTAAAACATCGAGTTCGGCAAATTGAGCTTCATCGGAGGCATCTGCAAGACATCCGGGGCGGAGTCCATCGCCTAAAGAGAGCGTTACATCGTGTTCAACTGCAATTTTCAAAATCTCGTCGAACAACGTATAAAATGGATTTTCTTTTTTGTACATGGTCATCCATTTTGCAACCAAAGATCCACCGCGCGACACAATTTTGAGTTTGCGCTTGAGCGCCATCGGCACATGGTGTGCAAGCAATCCTGGGTGAATAGTCATGTAATCCACCCCTTGTTCTGCCTGTTCTTTAATGACTGAAAGAATCATCTCTTCGGTCATTTCATCAATAGAGCCACCGCAACGCGCAATAATTTCATAAACAGGCACTGTACCAAGTGGAACGGTTGAATGTTCAATCAAGGTTTGACGAATTTGAGTGATATTTCCCCCAGTCGATAAATCCATAATGGTATCGGCGCCATATTGAACTGCCGTTTGTAATTTTTGGAGTTCGGCTTGTGGACATGAGGAGAGGGCAGAGTTTCCAATGTTGGCATTGATTTTAGTTGTGAATGCGCGACCAATTCCCATCGGACTCAAATTTTTGTGATGGATGTTTGCGGGGATTACTGCGTGACCTTTCGCCACAACATCACGAACTAATTCCGCAGAAATTTTTTCTTTATCTGCTACGATTTGCATTTCAGGGGTGATTTCACCCGCGCGAGCGCGTTGAATTTGTGTTATATTTTTCATTTTAACTTCTCCAATTCGTTAATTGTTTTTTGTGTTGCACCTTCATGTTGAGCAATCGCTTCTTTTGCTTTAGCGCCGAGTGCGATTCCCAATTCGGGTTGGTTAAAGAGTTGAAGGGTGGTTTGGAAGAGTTCATCTTCTGATCCAACAGTTTTCACCGCTTCATTTTCTTGAAGTACATTGAGTACAAATCTAAAGTTTTTAAGTTTTTTGCCTGTGACAATGGGTTTACTCAAAAGGGCGGGTTCGATGAGGTTGTGTCCTTCATCATGACCTGCGAGTGTTTTGCCCATAATAACGACGTCGGATAACGTCATCCACTTCAACATTTCGCCAGTTGTATCCGCCAATAATATATCGATGGGCGATTGAGGCGTTTCGCGATTTTGACTCCGTCGTTGCATAGAATATGGATATTTTTTGATTTCGGCTTCGATATCATTTCCGCGTTCGGCATGACGTGGCACGAGAATGAGCTTGAGGGCAGGGTGCTCTTTTTTAAGTTGGTCATAACAACGTAATACCCATGCTTCTTCACCGGGATGTGTTGATGCTGCTGTCAAAATTTGTGATGTCTTTTCTCCAAAAATAAGCGCAGCGTCCATTTGATCAAGACCGCTTGGGAGTAACTGGTCGAACTTCATGTTTCCTGTCACAATGGGTTGAACCGTACGACATACTTTTTGATAACGTGCTTTATCTGCTTCCGTTTGAACGCATAAGACATCGAATGCTTTGAGCATCGGGGCGAAAAATATTGCGAAACGATGATAACCGCGTGATGATTTGTCTGACATACGACCGTTGGCCAATAAAATTTTGGCGCCCATATTTTTGGCTTGAAAAATTATTTCGGGCCAAATTTCAGTCTCAAAAATAACAAGACGTTTGGGGCGGACGAGTTTTAATGCCCTGCGAATAAAGAAGTAAAAGTCGATCGGCATATAGATGACAACGACACTTTCAGGAAGTTGAGTGCGTGCAATTTCTTGACCCGTAGTGGTCGTTGTACTCACAACAAGGTTGAGATTCGGATTTTCAGAAAGCCATTTTTTAATCATATTCACAGCGATTTGAGTTTCTCCCACACTCACGGAATGGAGCCACACACGATCTTCGCCTAATGCCGCAATACGTGCTTTTTGTGATTTTGAAAAAATACCAAAGCGTTCAGCATACGTTTTTTTATAACCGGGTCTTCGCCAGAGTTTCCACAACATAGGGGGCAAGAAGAATAAAAACACAATGGGAAGGAGTCCATTGTAGATGAGACGGAACAGAAACATTTTTAGGCCTTGTATAGATGTATGAATTGAGATTATATTTATCTATATAATATACACGAAACACTCAATTAATCAAGGTCGTTTGAGTTTTTTTTTATCCTTTTATAATTTTTTTTAGATTTTAGCTTGATTTTTTATAAATAATGTGATATATTACATCAATGAGCGAAGACATGAGGTCTTGGCTTATAAACCTAAACTACGGAGTATAATCATGGCTGCTAAAGTTTCTGATTCATGTGTTGGCTGCGAAGCTTGTGTTGGCGAATGCCCAGTAAATGCAATTTCAATGGTTGACGGCAAAGCTGTTATCGCTGATACTTGTGTTGATTGTGGTGCTTGCGTTGGCGCTTGCCCATGTGAAGCTATTTCTCTCTAAGAAATAGTTTTTCCGTCCTAGACGGAGACACGGCGAAGGGTTTCTTTTTTAGGAAACCCTTTTTTTATTTTAAATTTTCACATATTTTGGTTCATGAGAAAACATTTAGAATATTGAATTCAATATCTATGCTATTTAATTAATAAAAAAGACCTCATTGTAAAATAAGGTCTT
>CAZIVM010000071.1:0-7657 GCA_964542845.1 uncultured Victivallales bacterium | reverse complement strand
GGTCTTTAGAAAATGTTATCATTACTCTTTTTCAGATTAACCGATTATCCACTTCTTGCAGGGAAGTTTATTGATAACTGCAACAATTCCAAGCGAAATGATGAAAACAGTCGTCGACAATATGGGCATGCCTATCGACGCAGGAATATCCCATCCATTCGATTTTTGCCATTGATCAAAAATATGAGTCAACCATACGGCAATAATCCAGTGAACTAAAAAGATACCGTATGATAAGTTAGATAGATAGGCTAATATGGGTTTTAATTTTTCTCTAATCATTATTTTTTGAAGCATGAGAAAAACACCCGCTGTCATTAATACAACATTAGGCGTTAAATTCCCAATGACCAGTTCCAGCATAACGGTCTCTGTTTTGAGCATGGCAAATTGATAAACAAGACCCCACGTAATACCCCAACCTATGATAAAAAGTGTTAAACCTAATAAAAACGATTTCATGGCTGAAAGTGGATTGTAATGGAAGAGATAATATCCTAAAACAAGAAAGCCCAAATAACCAGAAAAATAGGTGAACATATTATATTGTAAATTCCAATCGCACATCCCTAAAAATTGCGAAATACCCCAATGTTGTAAGTAGGGAAAACATAACGTGACGCCCCAAATAGAGAGAAAAAATAATAGGGTTTTAGCAGAAGCTTTTTCAATCCATGGGGAGATAATAGGAATAAAAAGATAGAGCCCTAATATGATATATAAAAACCAAAAATGACATGTCTCTCCTGTAAATGTAATGGGCGAAATTGCAATGTTATACAACGCACGCGTGAGCAAGGGCGCATTCTCAGCAGGGGTGAATTCATATACAGGTGACCACCCATGCAATGAAAATGGATAGACCATTAGTGCATAGAATATCACCCATACAACCATCGGGATAAAGACACGTGAGAATCGACGCTTTAAAAATGTTGGTAATGTATCTTTTGTGGGAAGTAAAAGGAGCCCTGAAAGTAAGATAAACAGCGGAACACAAGGGCGAATTGCCGTTAAATAAAATGACGAAAATAAATGCATACTCCCTGAAGCATCGTATGTATAGTTTAATCTCACATGAACCATAATGACCATAAAGCATGCAAGAATACGGATAAGATCAAGATTATAATTTCGCGTTTTTATTGTAGGTATATTTTCAGACATATCGACTCCTTGAAAATTAAAAACACTAGCGAAAAAAACTTCGCTAGTGTTGATTCATGAGATTGTAAAAGCTTAAAGGATGTGTCCCATCCGCTCTTTTTTGACATTGAGGTAGTGTTCGCTTTCTGGATTGGCAGGAATCGCAAGCGGTACTCGTTCTAAAATATCAATTCCATATCCTGTAATTCCCACAATTTTGCAGGGATTATTGGTGATGAGTTTTACTTTATTTGCATTTAAATCTAACAGAATTTGTGCGCCAATTCCATATTCGCGTAAATCGGGAGCAAAGCCCAATTTAATATTTGCGTCAACAGTATCTGCGCCTTGGTCTTGAAGATTATACGCTTTGAGCTTATTGGCCAAACCGATACCACGGCCTTCTTGTCGTAAATAAACAATTACACCTTTTCCCTCTTTGGCAATCATTTGCATCGCTGTAGAGAGTTGAGCACCGCAATCACAACGTAAGGAGTGGAAGACATCTCCTGTGAAGCATTCGGAGTGAACGCGTACTAATGTGGGTACATCCGCTTCGATATCACCATAGGTGAGGGCGATATGTTCTTTTTGATCTAAATCGTTATGATAAAGATGGATTTTAAATTCACCATAAGGCGTAGGTAAACGTGAAGTCACAACTTCATGCACTAATTTTTCGTTTTTGCGACGCCATGCAATAATTTCCGCGACGGATGCCCACTTGAGATTATGGGCTTTACGGAAAGCATTTAAGTCATCTAAACGCGCCATCGTGCCATCTTCGTTCATGATTTCGCAAATTGTCGCTGAGGGATAAACGCCCGCCATGCGTGCTAAATCAATCCCTGCTTCGGTATGCCCTGCACGTTGGAGTACGCCTCCAGGACGCGCCGTGAGTGGGAACATGTGCCCTGGGACATTGAAGTCTTGACGTGTCGCTTTAGGATCAATCAACATTTGAATTGTTTTAGCGCGGTCAAATGCTGAAATTCCTGTTGTAACACCTTCTATTGCATCGACAGATTCTGTAAAAGCGGTTTTGTGTAGATCTGACGAGGGGGCCCGACCGAGCTGAAGGGCTTCGGTACGTTCTGGAATGAGGGAAACGCAGATAAGACCGCGTGCATATTTTGTCATAAAGTTAATTTTGTCAGCATCGATAAATTCGGAAGCACAGACTAAATCTCCTTCATTTTCGCGATTTTCATCGTCGGTAATCACCACGAGTTCGCCATTTTTAAAAGCTGTAATGACCTCCTCAATCGGATCAAATAATGTCGTCATTTTCAGTATCCTTATATTGTTTTCTCACGTCTATGAGTTTTTGACGCATCATTTTTTTGATTTCAGCATACGCAGGATCATCTGCAACATTCTTAAGCTCATTAGGATCTTTTTTCAAGTCAAACAATTCAACATATCCTTCTTTATCGCGAGGGAATGCAAGATATTTGTAATCTTGTGTACGCACACTCATGTGAGGTTCAACTTTGTGTTCGTCGGGATCGTAGTAACGGTAGTAATGAGCATCACGAATCTCTTCGGCTTTTGCTGGATTTTCGAGAATCTTACGGAAACTTTTTCCTTGCCATTCAGTCGGGGCTTTTGCTCCTGCAAAATCTGCGAAAGTCGGAGCGAAATCGACGTTTGAGACTAATTGATTCGCAATCGTTTTGGGTTGAATGGACTTAGGATAACGCACGATAAATGGCATTTTCATTGAAATATCGTATGCCCAACGTTTATCAAACCATCCATTTTCCCCTAGATAGAACCCTTGGTCGGCAGAATAGATAATGATGGTGTTATCTAATTCCCCTTTTTCTTCGAGGTACTTTAAGGTGCGTCCAACATTATCATCTACGCTTTTAACACATGCTAAATAGTCTTTAATATATTGTTGATAGAGCCAAATTTGTTGTTCTTTGGTGAGTTGTTTGTGTTCGAAAGGTTTATATTCGAATGGCGCTTTGACTTTGATATCATAGTTTGGGCGCAAGTCGCTCATACGCATTTCGCAAGGTCCTGCATATTTACGTGTGGCGTAGTCGTCGAACAAGGTTTCGGGGAGGGGAAGGTCTTTATCTTTAAAGAGATCTTTTTCGTTAGGTCCGCGTTGCCAGTTGCGGTGAGGGGCTTTGTGCCACAAACACATAAAGAAGGGTTTATCTTTGGGGCGACTATCTAAGATTTCCAACGCTAAGTCGGTAATAATATCGGTAGCGTAGCCTTTGATGACTTTGGTGTCCCCAATTTTTTTGGCATTGGTTGTGCCATCTTCTGAACGGGGTGCCATATCAGGTTTGCGACAGAAAAATTTAGGATCATAATAGTTGCCTTGACCCTCAAGAACTTTCCATTCATCGAAGCCGACGGGGGTGTTGCTTAAGTGCCATTTGCCCACGAGTGCGGTATAGTAGCCCGCATCACGAAGGACCGTTGGCAAGGTCACATTCTTGGTCCCATTAAAAGGCTGCCATGTTTTGACGCCATTTAAGTGTGAGTACTTTCCACTCATAATAACAGCGCGTGAGGGGGCACAAATGGAATTGGTACAGAAACAATTATTAAACAAGACGCCTTCATGTGCGATACGATCAAGATTGGGGGTTTGCATTAATTTATTATTGTATGCAGAAATCGCAGGAATTGCGTGATCATCGCTAAAAATAAATAGGATATTAGGGCGTTTTGATTTTTGTGACTCAGGTATTTGAGTTGTTTTTTCGGTCGTTCCAAATGTGCACGAAGAGGTAGCAAGTGCCCCTAACAACAAGGTCGTTTTAAGATTCATAGTAGCCTCAATAGTTCAAATAGTTAAGTAATTAAGTAATAAACGTTCTTATAATATATAACAAAACACCGCTTTTTCAAGTTCTAACATGCAAATAAAAAGGTTTTATTTGAAAATTTTAACCTGTGAATAAATATAATGTATAAAATAATTAGAAATCAAGACCTTTTCGTGCGGGAATATTTTTTTGAAAAGGATGTTTGATTTCCTCGACTTCGGAGACAAGATCGCAAAAGTCGATTATTTTATCTGTAGCATAACGTCCTGTGATGATTACATTAAGATTAGATTTGCGTTCTTGAAGTGACGCCATCACTTCTTCTTCGGAAATATAACCGCAATGAATTGCAATATTGAGTTCATCTAAAATGAGGAGATCGCCATCAAAGGTGGCTAATAGTTCTTTCGCATGAGTCCAACCTGCTTGTGCAAATTGGGCATGATCTCCGGGCGTAATCGTAAACCCTTTGCCCGTTGATTCAAATAAGACTTCGGGAAAGAATTTTTGAAAAAAAAGACGTTCCCCTGTGTCGGCGTCATTTTTAATAAATTGGATAATGGCTACTTTTTGACCCCATCCGAGTGCGCGCATTGCCATCCCTAGGGCAGACGACGTTTTGCCTTTGCCGTTACCTGTGATGTTATAAACGAGTGAAGTTGGATTTGGGGTGGTATTCATAGATAATAAAAAAACTCGGTGTCGTTATAGCAACCACACCGAGTTGATTTTGTTAGTTAAGTTCAATCACTGCTGGATCATAATCAGCAGGGGCTTTGAAACCTAAAAGTTCGATAGAGGTTGCGCCCAATGAAGAGATTCCTAAACCTTCTTTTAAGGTTTGATTATAGTCGCCTTTATACTCGGGGTCGAAGATAATGCAAGGAACTGGATTCAATGAGTGGGCTGTTTTACGGCGTGGTTTGCCGTTTTTATCCATGGAGACAGCGCCTGTTTTTTTCTCGTGTTCGTACATATCGTCTGCATTTCCGTGGTCGGCACTGATCACGAGGATTCCGCCTGCCTCTTCAACAGCATTGACAATGCGTTGAAGTTGGAGATCGAGGGCTTCCATGGAGCAGATAACCGCTTCGTAGACACCTGTATGACCGACCATATCGCCATTCGGGAAGTTAAGACGAATAAAGTCGTATTTTCCACCTTTGATTTCTTTGATTACTTTGTCGGTAATTTCGGCACATTTCATCCATGGACGTTGTTCAAATGGGACAACATCAGATGGGATTTCGATATAGGTTTCGAGGGATTCGTTGAACAATCCAGAACGGTTTCCGTTATAGAAATAGGTGACGTGACCAAATTTTTGTGTCTCTGAAATCGCGAGTTGACGTACGCCTGAATCGCATAAGTATGATGCAACGGTGTTTTTGATTGTGGGCGGTGAAACCAAGTATTTTGCTGGAACTTTGAGGTCGCCATCATACTGCATCATGCCTGCGTACATTACGTTTGGACGTGTGCCACGATCGAATGCGGGGAGGGTATCTTCTTCGAATGCAGCTGTGATTTCAAGTGAACGGTCACCGCGGAAGTTGAAGAAAATGACAGAGTCGCCATCATGCATTGCGCCGATAGGGGTTGTGCCGTCGTCGGAGATGACATAGGGTGGGAGGTCTTGGTCGATCGCTTTGGATTCTGTACGGAGGGTTTCGATGGCTGTGACGCTATCTTTGAACATGCGTCCTTCGCCTTTGACGTGGATATCCCAGCCAATTTTAACCATGTTCCAGTTGGCATTATAACGGTCCATGGTGATCACTTGGCGTCCGCCACCCGAAGCGATGCGGTAGTCGAAACCGTCTTTATTGATATCGGCTAAGAATTGTTCAAAAGGGACCACGTAGTCTAATGCGGATGTTTCGGGGACATCGCGACCATCTAAGAGGGTATGGATACGTACTTTTTTGATGCCCAATTCTTTTGCTTTTTCGATCATGGCTTTTAAGTGAGCGATGTTACTGTGTACGTTACCATCGGAGAAAAGACCTAAAAAGTGGAGCGTGCTGTTATTTTTCATCACGTTTTCGGTGAGGTCTTTCCAGGCTTCGCCCTCGAAAAGACGCCCCGTTTCAATCGCTTCAGATACTAATTTTGCGCCTTGAGCAAATACGCGACCTGATCCAATCGCGTTGTGACCCACTTCGGAGTTCCCCATATCCTCATCGGAGGGGAGCCCGACGGCGGTTCCGTGTGCTTTGAGTTGGGTCATAGGTTGGGTGGCTAAAAGCTTTTGGAAGCAGGGCATGAGTGCGCCTTTAACGGCATCGCCTTGTTCATATTTACCGAAGCCCACACCATCTAAAATAGCTAAGACAACTGGACCGCGACGTTTTTGAAATTTTGGATTTTTTTCGAGTTGCATTGAAACACTCCTTATGCAAATTGAGGGTTGAAGAAAAGAACATTTAAATTTTACATATATAATATAACACCTTTTTAAAAATTTGCAAAACCATAATTGACAAAATTACAAATTAATCAATTTTTAAAAGGAAAGAGCCTCGGAGGTGATGAACACTTCCGAGGCTTTGTTGTTTTGACATGGGGGGCTTAAACTTTGCCCCCTGATTGACGATGTTTGCGTTTGAAATTAGGCATCTGAGTTGGGATGAAAAATTTCTTTGGCTTTCATCGCTTTGCCTGTGCTAATGACAAGTTCGACATAAAGATCTACTGATGGTGCAAAGTTTTTGGGAACCGTGATGATGATTTTACTTTCACCGTTGGCATCTGTTACTAAAGATTTGGTCATTGGATCTTTCGCAGACAAGCCCCCTTTAACTTTACAGTTCAATTTGATGATTTTACCTTTAGCATCTTTGTATTCTAACCATACTTTAGGAGTAGCTGTGCCAAAGTATTTTCCGCCCATCGTAATAACAGAATCCGCTTCAAGATAGATACCTCCATACTCACTCATTGTGCTTGCGGTATCGATTTTGGGCGCAAGGAACATGAATTGTTTGTAGGTGGTAAGGAGTTGACCCTTGAAGTCATTTCCTACAACCTTTTTATCTTTAGAGGTTACAAATACTTTGGCGATTTCGGAATCATGTTGTGAAGCATTAATGAAGTCGCTTGTAAGTGTTCCTGCTTTGGTCGCTTTGCTGTACTCAGATGCACTGAAGAGCGGGAGAAGTGTTTTGTTATAAACAGTGACGCTATCTGCAGGGGCAGTGAGTTTTGTAACTGTTAATGACACTTTCTTTGCTTTAGGTGTTTTGCCCCATGTATCGATGTAGCTTGCGTATGACGTTGGCGTTTTCACAAACTCGGTATCTGTTGCGATGTCGTAAGCCATGCTATCGGTTGTAATCAATGCAAAAAGACCCGCACTCATGGAGTCGACCATGATTGGCATGGAGTCGAGGTAACCGATGGCGTTGTTTTCCATGGTAGTAGGTGTTTTGCCATTTTTCGCAGGCGAAGCTTGGACAAAGTATTGATAGGTTTCGTCGTAGGTGATGTCGTCATCCCAGTTTGTGTATTCACGAGCGGTAATCCATTTGGAGATTGCCACGGGTTTTACATCGTTTGCGCCTTGACGGAACACACGGTAGGATTGTGCGCCCACCACTTCGTTCCAACGAATATCAACGCGCGCTTTGAACTCCCCTTGCGTTGTAGCAATGGTGCCAATATCTTGAATCAAGCGTGTCCCTTTCACAGGGGCGCTGAATTTAGAAATCGCCCCA
>CAZIVM010000070.1:0-12695 GCA_964542845.1 uncultured Victivallales bacterium | reverse complement strand
TTTTATCGTTGCCGTTGATTCCATTGATTGAACCTTCCGAAGCGCGTTATTCAGCGATTTCGGCTTTGATGGCGTACGGGAAAAACGGTTTTTCGCCATGGATTTGGATTGATGGATGTTTGATTCCATTTTTAGGGAAACCGCCCATGTTTTTCTGGACGCAATCACTATCGATTCAGCTGTTGGGATTAAATGAACTTGCGGCGCGCTTGCCGTGTCTTTTGTTCGCGGGCTTGACTGTTCTAACAATGTTTATGCTGCTTCGTCGCACGCTTCAAGCTTCAGTCGCCGCATTCGCGACAGTGATTACCGCATCATGTGGCGTTTTTTTGTATATGGCTGGATCAGTTGCCGTGGATATGCCATTGGTCTTTGGGGTAACCCTTGCCTATTGTGCCTATTTTAATTGGTTGCAAAGTGATACGCGCAAAGATTGTTATAAATATAGCGTGTTAACCTTTTTAGGGGTAGCGATTGCATTTTTATCCAAAGGACTCCTCCCAATTATTTTAATTGGAATGCCTGTTTTTGTGTGGCATGTCATCTATGGCGGTTGGAAAAAAGTATTCCTGCGACACGCTTGGTTAACAGGAATTGCATTACTTGTGATTTTGTGTGGAAGTTGGCTTTATTTGATGCACCTAGAGGTACAACAGTTTGATCCCCCGGGCAACTTCTTTCATCATTTTTTTGTAGAAGAACATTTTAATCGCTTTTTGTTTTCAGACTACTCTGACCCATACGGAACAGGTAAAGTTCAACCTCGATTCATGGCCGTTTTATTTATGCTTTTATCTACCTTGCCTTGGGTATTGATTCCGTTTTATTGGATCTTAAGATGTCGCAAATACAAATCTTGTTTTACGCCTACGCTTTCAACTAGCAGTGAACTTCCACAAAGTTTCGATTCTAAAATAAAACAACGAGTTCAATCCAATTCTCTTTGGTTAAACTCTCAACAAGCATTTTTTATTTTGGTGCTTTTATGTGGTTTGCTCTTTTTCTCAATGGCGCGTCAGATTCTTATCACCTATTTGCTTCCATTAATTCCAGCTTTTGCTATCGCGTTGGCGATGAAATGGCATCAATGTTATGCCGAACGAGGAATGATCATTCTTTCTAAAATTGCCCTTGGAATTGTGATTATATGTTCGATTGGGATGGCTGGGGTTGCCCCATTCTTTAGTACGTTGGTGACTAAAATGAGCGTGAAAGATTTAATTTTGGCCTCGCAAGAAGAGTTGCCAGATGCGCGCATGATTGTAAATATTCCGGGTCGTTGCTATTCCCCTTATTTTTATGACTTTGCTCGTGTTCATCATTTAAATGAAACGTATGATTCTGCCATGGTGATTGATAACATGGGGCGCAAAGTTTATTTACCTTGTTTACAACACATGCCACAGCGCGACTTAAATCGCAATATGAACCCTTTGCGCGATTTACATTTATATTATACAAAGGCAAATCCAAAGGATCGTATAATTATGCGTTGCGATGATTTTCCTGATGAAACAAAAATTCCTGATTATTTCTCTTTAAGTATTGATTCGGGCAATCGCCTTGATATTAAAGCGTCTGAACCTCATCAAGCGCAGTATCATGTGCTTCACAAAAGTGAATTTTATCTTATTTTAAAACCCGAAAATAAGTAAAAATTTCCCTTCAACAAACCCGTTCGAATTTTATGTGAAAAACATCTAGAGAGAAAGGTTTTTTGAGGGATTATTTTGTTTTTATAAAATATTTTTGATTTTTTTTTGATAAACGACTTGCAAAACGTTAATTTTGGGGTAAGATTAAAAAAGTACCTTATCGTCCTCTTTTAAAACTTAACCCCTAGGAGATTTTTATGAAAATCTGTTCTATTGAAAAGGTGCGTAATTTTGCAATCCTCGGCCACGCAGGCGCTGGGAAAACGTCATTGAGTGAATTGATGTTATTCAAAGCCGGCGCGATTTCACGGATGGGTTCACTCAATGATGGTACAACAGTGTCGGACTACCGAAAAGAAGAGCAAGATCGTCTTTCAAGTGTCTACACCACTCCCATGAATTTAACATGGAATAATCACATTTTCTTCTTTACTGATAATCCTGGTTACGCCGATTTTTGCGGCGATGCATGTGCAGCAACTGAAGCTGCCAATGAAGCTTTAATTGTTATTGATGCCGTTGATGGTATCGGATCGGGCACCACGCGTGCTTGGATCACTGCTGAACAAGACTCTGTCCCTCGCGCATTCTTTATTAATGGAATGGATAAAAGCGAGGCTCATTATACTGATATTATGGAAACTTTGAAATCGAACTATGGCGAAATGCGCGTCACCCCGATGGTCATTCCTGTTGGTGTTGGCGCAGACTTCTCAAAAGTTGTTCATATTTTGCGTACGCCCGAAAATGAAATCCCAGAAGCCTACAAGGAAGAAGTTCTTGCAGATAGACAGCGTCTTTTAGATACCATTGCAGAGAGTGATGAATCTTTGATGGAACGTTATCTTATGGGCGAAACCTTGACTGATGAGGAGATCTCCAAAGGACTCCACAAAGCGGTCGTCAATGGTGATTTAGTGCCTGTTTTTTGTGGAAGTGTCGCCAAAGATATTGGTGTAACAGAGATGATGAATGGTGTTGTTAATCTCTTCCCAAGTGCGGTTGATGCGAATCCATTCCCTTTAGATAATGAAGAATTTGCACAACGTGATCTTGAAGATAGTGATGGTCTTGCGTGGGTATTTAAAAGTGTAACGGATCCTCACATGGGGCAAGTGTTATATCTTCGTGTGATTTCAGGGACATGGAAGTCTCAACTCGAAGTCTACAATGTAAACAAAGGAACCACCGAGCGTTTAGGGGCCTTATCTGTTCCACGCGGAAAGAATCTCGAAGAGATTGATGTGGCGATTCCCGGTGCAATTGTGGCGGTAGCCAAACTCAAAAATACACAAATTGGTGATACGTTATCGTTGAAAACTGGTTCAACACGCAAGGTTGCCCCATTGCAATACCCCACGCCAAATATGATTCAAGCGGTGTCAGCCCCCTCTAAAAATGATAATGAGAAACTTGCAGTGGCACTGCATAAACTTTGTTCCGAAGATCCTACTTTAATTTTTGAACGTCACCCCGAAACCCATCAAGAATTGTTGCGAGGCATGGGCGATCAACATTTTAATATTGTACGTCAACGTCTTAAATCAGAGTATAAACTTGATATTAATTATAGTGCCCCACGCGTTCCTTATCGCGAAACAATTAATGGGGCCGCATCTGCATCTTATCGACACAAAAAGCAATCGGGCGGACATGGTCAGTTTGCAGAAGTTCATTTGAAAGTTGAGCCATGTGACGGTTATGAATTTGTAAATGCAGTTGTGGGTGGAGTGATTCCTAAAAACTATATCCCAGCAGTCGAAAAAGGGGTGTTAGAAGTGATGGAAGCTGGCCCATTGGCGCATTGTCGTGTCGAAAATATTCGCGTGACCGTTTATGATGGAAAAGATCACCCCGTTGATTCTTCCGAAATGGCATTTAAGATTGCGGCTCGGACGGCTTTCCGAGAGGCCATGCGAAATGCTCAACCTGCCTTGCTTGAGCCCATTATGAAGATTAAAGTCTTCATTCCAGAAAGTTATATGGGCGATGTGACGGGAGATTTGAATACACGTCGTGCACGTATTTGTGGCATGGGGGTTGAAGCAGGACTTCAATTCATTGAGGCCGAAATTCCTCGCGCCGAAACTTATACTTATGCAACAACTTTGCGTTCATTAGCACAAGGAAAAGGTTTCTTTGAAGTTGAACATCTTCGCTATGATGTTGTTCCGCCGAACTTGGCTCAAAAAATCCAAGCCGAAGTGGCAAAACTTGAACAAGAAGCAGAAGACTAATTCTTTCGTTTTCTTGAGTTTAGACTTGCCAACTCATCATAATCACCAACACCTCAATTTATTTTGAGGTGTTTTTTTTATGTATGGACCGTATAATTTTAGCGGGAACTCCTGCCACAATGGTGTCGGGAGGGACATCTTTCGTCACAACCGCACCCGCCCCTACAATCGAATTTTGACCAATAGTAACATTGGGCAACACTGTTGCATGTGCTCCAATCCACACATTTTTTTCAATATGGATAGATTTGGGAAACATATCGGCACGATGTTCGGGATCTTCATCATGATTCAAGGTGGCTAAGACCACATTGTGTCCAATTAACACATGATCGTCAATATAAATTCCTCCGTGATCTTGGAATCGACACCCCGAGTTGATAAATACGTTTTTCCCAATGTGTATATTCTTTCCAAAATCAGTGTAAAATGGAGGAAATAGCACAAAGCTTTGGTCAATAGTGTGTTCAGTTAATAACATCATTAGCTCTCGAATTTGCTCATGAGTATGATATTTTTGATTCAATTCCATTGTAATTTCCATTGCTTCTTGACTTGCCATGTGCATGTATTGGTGAAGGGGAGAATTTAGGGTAATTTTTTTACCACTTTTCAATAGATTTAAAAAAGGTGTATGATTCATAAAACGTTCCTTTGTGTTTCTTTAATATATCAGATATTATAATATATCATATCTATTTAGAAATAACAAATACCTATATTTTATGATATGTAATGCGTTTGAGGCAGAAATAAGATTGAGGAGTAAAAAGGTGAGGGGGCAGAACCGAGAAAGTCTGCCCCCTCTGGATTTATTATAGGATGAAATTCTAACAGTAGTTTGATCCTATATATAAAGTGGGTTTATGTGTATGCGTTATGCACACAATTTGATATTTAGGAAGATGTTGGGGTTTCGTCTACAATCTTTTTGAGTTGGAATGTGGCAACTTTGGGATTTGAAATCACAGAAGGTCCTGCAACACACCCCCCTTCACATGCCATCACTTCAAGTAAAGTGGCATCAAGTTTTCCTTCGCCATGAAGACGCAACCGCTTGATGGTTTCTGCGGTTAAACCATTAATGCACTCTGCGTTACAAGGTGTGCCCTCGGCTAACATTCCGCATACTGCACGTGCGACGCCACCTGTTGCGGCATAGCCACGCCCTTGTGGAGTCGGGACATCTGTTAAAACCGCTTCTTCACATTGCGTAATTTGAATATTATCTGCCATCAACATTGCGCCGAGTTCTTCCATCGATAAAACATAATCAACAAGATCGCTTTGGGCGCCTTCGCGGCGTTTGGCTAAACAGGGACCGATAAAGACTGACTTCGCCTCAGGATGTTTTGCTCTCACAATTTCAGCGGTGTATATCATGGGACTCGCTGTGTGTGAAACCGCGTGCGCAATTTCAGGAATATGTTTGCGCACCGCCTCGTAGTAGGCAGGACAACAGGAAGTTGTCATTAATTTTTCACCATTTTCGACTACGCGTTCAATATACTCCGCTGATTCTTTTTGGGTGGTAATATCAGCACCTAAGGCGACTTCATAGACTTCATCGAAACCAATTTTTTTCAACGCTGTAATGAGTTTGCCTGGGGTGCAATTTGGGAATTGTGCCACAATCGCAGGGGCAAAAAAGGCGACAACTTTTTCATTAGAGTGATTTAAATGATTCATCACATCAACCATCTGTGATTTTTCCATGACCGCGCCAAATGGACATGCGGTAATACATTTCCCACAACCAATACATTTGGTGAAGTCGATAACCTCTTTGCCGTGCTCATCTTTCCCTAATGCGTCAACAGGACAAGCAATTTCACACGGGACGCGCATTTTCATAATCGCATTATAAGGACAAACGGTTAAACATTTTCCACAGCGAATACATTTTTCGTTATCAATATGTGCGCGTTGTTTGGTAATAGAAATGGCTTGTTTGGGGCAACACGCTACGCAAGGACGCGCTACGCAACCTTGACACGCATTCGTCACATTAAATTGCGCTGATAAACAGCTATTACATGCCTCTTCTAAAAGCGTAAGAAATCGTTGGGGTTTTCCTTTACGCGTCAATGATTCTTCGGCATATTCAGCGAGGAGTTTTTCTTCATTTTGGTGGGCATCTTCTAAGGAAAAACCCATGGCTGCGATGAGTCGCGCACGAATCACTGCGCGATCGCAATGAATACAGCAACGCATCACTTCATGTGTCGCCGTAGGGGCAATACGATAGGGGAGTTTTTCAATGTCGGATACCAGTTTATTTTCTTTGACCAATTTCGCAACGGCAGCAAGCGCTACGCGGCGAAGTCGGCTGGCATTGTTATTGACGGCTAAGGCCATAGTTTTACCTCACATGATTTGGAGATTTTTATTTTATTGATTAAGTTCATCGTTGATGGCTTCGAGGACGCGCTCAACGGTCGCGTTTGAAATGAGTTGTTCATTCACGGTGACGTATGGAGGATTTTTATTTCCTTCACTACAAGTGCATGTGCCCATACATTCAGAGTAGTTAAACTCAACAGCTTCAGCGAGTTCTGGAGGGAGGACTTCGGCTAAGTTCATTAATTCGCTTCCGCCAATGACATAACAGGCTGTGCCGACACAAATGGTAACATTCACTTTGTTCATAGTTTTTCCTCGGTTTTTTAGATGTATTGGATATTGACTTTTTTGAGAAATTTATTCTCAAGTAGGGTTGCAATACGACGCATTAGGGTTCGACGAATCTCCAGTTCGACTGGAAATGTTGGCGATAAATGCGTTTCATTAATTTTGGTGCCAATCAAAAATGTAATTTCATCGGCATTTAAGAAGTTCTCAATAATCATTAACGCCCCATTATTAAATGGTCCATCAAATTGAGATTCCTTCATTAAGAGTTCTTCAACTCGGCTTAGGGTTAAGACCCCTTCGGTGACTAAATCGATTCCTTCCATGTAAGAGATCGGCGGTAGGGTTCGATCGCCTGTATCCCACGCGGCGCTTAAGGGCGCTTGGAGTTCGCGCGAAACAATATTTGCTGTTGTCCCGCCACATACAATTTTAGTCCCTGCAAAATTTTCTAGAAAATGC
Source organism: uncultured Victivallales bacterium (assembly GCA_964542845.1). Taxonomy (GTDB): domain Bacteria; phylum Verrucomicrobiota; class Lentisphaeria; order Victivallales; family CAZIVM01; genus CAZIVM01. The sequence goes on along the minus strand of CAZIVM010000070.1, from coordinate 5,710 downwards.
GCCATCTCTACATCGCTCTCCTGTTTGAAAGGAGGACCGCTCACAAGGAGGAGCTTGCGTGGATGACGGAAATTGATCACCCCACATGTAATATCATCATGTGCAAGGTAGTTGTCGTTTGAAACGCCACGTTGAACGAGTTGACGAGCCACATGTTGTGCCGCCATGTTCGGTGCGTTTTCAATTAAATGACTCGCTAATTTTTTGACTCGATCATTGGTAAAGCCTAAAGGATATTCACGCGTGCCCATCCCTGACTGGGGGAGTCCATCAGAAAAGAGAATCACACGATCGCCATATTCAGCTTGAAATTCAGTATAGAAAAGTTTGGACGGAATATGTGTCCCTTCTTTGGCGGCACTGTTTTTAAAATCAATTTGAGTGCGTTCAACATGAAGCGGTTGATCGCCTCTAAAGATAAGCGCAGGGGGGTTGTCGTATTCCACAATTTTAACTTTATAATCTGGCATCACTTCGACGACGGTAAACGTGGCATAGGAAATTTTGCGACGAGAACATACGGGGAGGGTCTGGGTAATCACTTCGGCGACATGATCCATTGGAACATTATTTGCGACACATCGTGCAGCCATCGTTGCTGTAAGAGTCGAAAGCACATTCGCTTTAACGCCACTGCCGAGTCCATCGGATAAAACCGCTACAATCCGACCATCCGTTTCAATTTTCTGTGAGATAAAACGATCCCCAGGCGTGCACTCTGTATATTTGCACACTTGGTAAGAGCCCACCTCTACGAAGATTGAATTTTCGCTCATTCTTGTTCTTCTCCTGATGTTCCTGAGAAATTATCGATGATTGAATTAAGAATCGTTTCACTTTCAGCGGCATTTTCCCCGAGGAGGAACGCAATATTTTGAACGGTTTCCAAATTCTTTTTAATCACTGAACGCGTTTGTTCAATCACACGGTCGCGTCGGACATAAGGGTCGGTACAATCTTGCATAATGACCCCTGCCATCTCTTCTTTCTCGATATTGAAAACAATCACTTGATACACTTTATTGTTTTGACGAATCACTGTCCGTACAGAATTGTGCTGGGGATTGGCCCACATCTCTTTAATATAAGGAATCACATTCGGACACAATTTTTCAAGTTGCGCGCCTTCCATTCCAGGGCTTGCCTCGTAAATCATTAATGCATCGCCACCGAGTAGTTTTGCAAAATTGAAGTTACATTCGACGACGCTGAGTTCGCGATTCACGATAATCACACCCGATGGCATCGATTGCATGAGTCGACTCGCCTTTTTATTTGCGAGCTTACGCATATAAGAGACGCATTGACTTTTCTCCGCTTTCTTTTGAACGAGCGCGCGTGCAAAATCTCTACAAGAATCGTAGCCACACCCCGAACAATTTAGTTCATCTTCGGGGGTATATTTCCCAATTTGATGAAGTGCATCTGTGATTTTTTCAGGTGAAATCGTGGGGATTACAATAGGATTTTTAACGTATTGAGGTTGATAAATCGCATCATTTTTACAAGGGGTTGTTTGATAACGTTCTGCTGTTTGTTCAACCATAACCTCGCGGGTCAAAATTGAATTCTTAGGTGTCATCATTGGTCCATTAATGCAACCGCCTGCACAAGCGAGAAGTTCTAAAAAGAGGGGTTTATCAAGGAGTTCGGGATTAAATCCTTTCAGTGTCGAAACAATATTTTCGAGTCCTGAATAATTCTTATACATTAAATCTGGGTGAGCTAAATCGGCAAACCCTTGGATGCTTCTGCACATTCCTGAGTCGAGGGGATAGACCATCCCTAATCCCGCCCGTTGAGGGTACATCTTCCCTTTTTCGGCGTCGGCAATATGTTGCAAATTGATTCCAGCTTCATCAAACATTTGTTTGAGTTCGCTAAAGCCAATGGATAAATCCACACAGTCTGACCAACGATCGGACTCCCATTTCTTTGCCGCACAAGGTCCCGCAAAAACAACTTTAATCGGACGATCAATTGTTTTTTTCAGAAACTCACTATGCAATTGTAATGGGGAACCACATTGAATAAGATAAGGGACAAATTCGGGCATATAATGTTCGATATAACGGACAATCGCAGGACACGCCGTAGAGATAAATAATTTCTGTTCCGGGTGTTCAACCGTTTGTTTGGCCACTTCTTTGCTGACCATATCAGCACCTAACGCAGTTTCACTCACTCCGGCAAAACCCAACTTTTTGATTGCACCTACAAGACGTTCGGGATCCACGTTTGGGAACTCCGCCACATAGGAGGGGGCTATCGATAACCATACTTCTTCATTGGATGCAAGAAGCGCTTTCAATCGAGGCAAATCATTACGAATGCGTTTGGCCTTTGCAGGGCAAATCAACGTACAAATTCCACAGAAAACGCAATCTTCCATGGCAATGGTAGCGGCACTATCCTCCACGCGAATGGATTTAAGTGGACACATTCTTAAACATTTATAGCAGTCCTGACACTCTGTTTTTTCAGTATAAACAGGACTAGGGATGAGCGTTTGCATGATGAGCCTCGGTATTGAAAGTGATGGGGGTAGGGTTTATTTTTGAAGCAGTTTTTCTGCAGGAATACCTGTAAAATCGCTGATCGCTTTGACGCAATTTTCTAAGTTTTTCTCAGAACAGGTGCAACGATGATTATCGATTTTGACATTCGGGCCTTCTTCACAAATGTTTTCGCACAAATTACCACGTAAAAAAACTTGGGTTGAGAGGTTGTGTTTATCAATAATCGATTGAAGTTCTTGGATGAGATCAACGTTTCCACGAGAGAAACAAGAAGATCCCATACAGACCGTGATTTCTAAGGGAAGTTTGATGGGGGCTGACATAATGGGAATACCTCATGAGAAACGGGGAAGTTCAAGCGAACTTCCCCAGTTTGAATTAGATGTCGATAGGTGTGCCGTAGTAAGCTGCAATGTAGAGCTTTTTGAGGTCGGCAATCAATGGGTAGCGTGGGTTTGCGCTGGTACATTGATCATCGAACGCCATCTCGGCAAGTTCGTCAACTTTGCTCAAGAATGCTGACTCTTCAACGCCCGCTTCTTTAATTGAAGTTGGGATGTTGAGCTCGACAAAGAGTTTGCCGATTTCTTCGATGAGCGCATTCACTTTATCCATGTCAGTTTTACCTTTTAAGCCAATACGTGTGGCGGCTTTCGCATAACGTTGGATGGCTTGTGGGTATTCATATTGTGAGAATAAACCTTGTTTGAAGGGTTTTTCTGTTGCATTATAACGGATAACATGTTGGATGACCAACGCATTGGCTAAACCGTGTGGGAGATGGAAAGCTGCCCCTAATTTGTGCGCCATACTGTGAGCAATACCTAAGAACGCATTGGCAAAAGCCATTCCAGCGAGGGTTGCACCGTAGTGAACTTTTTCACGTGCTTCAGGATCTTTGGCGCCGTTGTTATAGGCACGGGGTAAGTAAGCGAAGAGGTGTTCGAGCGCATCGAGACCAACAGAATCAGAGAATTCAGTCGCAACGATAGAAACAATCGCTTCTAAGGCGTGAACAATCGCATCAACGCCACCGAAAGCGGTCAAGCTTTTAGGCATGTGGAGTGTTAACTCTGGGTCAACAATCGCCATATTAGGTGTTAAAGCGTAGTCGGCAATCGGATATTTGATACCGGTTGACTCATCCGTCACAACCGCAAATGGAGTGACTTCAGATCCTGTACCACTTGTTGTAGGAATAGCAACCATCATCGCTTTTTTACCAATTTCAGGGAAGCTACATACACGTTTCAAGATATCCATGAAGCGCATGGCAACATCTTCGAATTTCACTTCTGGGTGTTCGTACATGAGCCACATCATTTTGGCAGCATCCATGGGTGATCCACCGCCCAATGCGATAATAACATCAGGTTTGAATGCGTTCATACGTGCTACACCGGCATGGATTGTTTTGAGATCTGGATCAGGGAGAACTTCGTGGAAGATATCGTGTGCGATACCCATGTTGTCGAGTTCTTCTTGGATGCGTTGTGGGTAACCTAAGTCGTAAAGGGGTTTATCTGTAACGATGAATGCACGTTTACGATCGCCGATTTCTCTGAGCGCTAAGGGTAAGCAACCATATTTGTAGAAGATTTTAGGTGGAACGCGGAACCATAACATGTTTTCGCGACGCTCGGTAACTGTTTTAACATTCATAAGGTGTTTGACTCCTACGTTTTCGCTCACTGAGTTGCCGCCCCAGCTTCCACAACCTAAGGTTAAGGATGGCTCAAGACGGAAGTTGAATACATCCCCAATCGCCCCTTGTGATGCAGGTTGATTGATGAGGATACGACCGGTTTTCATGGTGGTGCCAAATTCGCTAATGCGTGTTTCGTTGGCAGGGGCAGTGTAAAGAACAGAGGTGTGTCCGATACCGCCGAGTTCCACTAAGGCGCGGGCTTTTTCAACGCAATTTTCAAATGATGTGCCTTTGTACATGGCAAGGATAGGAGAAAGTTTTTCGTGTGCGAATGGTTCGTTATGTTCACATTTTGACACTTCACCAATCAACGCTTTGCAATCTGCATCCACTTCGAAACCTGCCATTTTGGCAATTTTAGCTGCAGGCTGACCCACAATTTCGGAGTTCAAGCTCATGGTTTCGGGTTTGAGGATGATTTTGCGTAACATATCTGTCTCTTTTTTAGAACAGATGTGTGCGCCACGTTTGATGAATTCAGCTTTCACTTCTTCGTAGACGGGTGCTTCGATGATGACAGATTGTTCTGATGCACAAATGACACCATGGTCGAAGTTTTTACTCATTAAGATAGAGTTGACTGCCATCGCAATGTCTGCGGTTGCATCAATAACAGCTGGCGTGTTTCCGGCACCTACACCTAAGGCAGGTTTTCCTGAACTATAAGCCGCTTTCACCATGCCAGGACCCCCTGTTGCGAGAATCAAATTGATTTCTGGGTGACGCATCAACATGCCTGAGAGTTCAACGGTAGGATTCTCAATACATTGAACAATCCCTTCAGGAGCTCCAGCTGCTACGGCTGCATCATGAATGATTTGAACGGCTGTAGCTGTTGATTTTTTGGCACGTGGGTGGGGGCTAAATACGATAGCATTACGGGTTTTAAGCGCAAGTAATGATTTAAAGATCGCTGTTGATGTGGGGTTGGTTGTTGGGACAACACCCGCAATCACACCGATAGGTTCTGCAATTTTACGGACACCATTGATGGGGTCGTAGCTCAACACACCACAAGTTTTTTCATTTTTGTAGCGGTTGTAAATGAATTCGGAAGCGAAGTGGTTTTTAATCACTTTGTCTTCTGCGATTCCCATCCCTGTTTCCGTAGCTGCCATAATGGAGAGCTTGATACGGGCATTGGTACAGGCGATTGCGGTCGCTGCAAATACGGCGTCGACTTGCTCTTGGGTGAAGTTCGCATAGATCTTTTGTGCAGATCTTGCTTTTTCCATCATTTGTTGAAGGACTTCTGTTTCGTTCATGATCGGAGTTTCCTCTCATTGTTGGTTGTCTATGACATTTCGGATAAGTTTTTTTCTTTGAACTCCTTTAATTCCAAAGAAACTAACCTAATGTGATAGACGTTTTGGGTTTATTTTTTGTTCCAATATATATTGGAACCACTCTATTATTATGATTTTTTTTATGAATTCACTGTCAGATTCAATTGAAAACCTCTATTTTTGAAGTGTTTTTGCTT
>CAZIVM010000069.1:0-12860 GCA_964542845.1 uncultured Victivallales bacterium | reverse complement strand
CTGATATGCATTGGCGAGTTCCGCGCAGTTTTAAGCATCTTCCTAAAACCAATAAGCCTCGCAGTCATTGATAACTTACCCACCCCTACCATGAAAAGAATCAATATATAATGTAAAAAAAATATTTTGCCCTTTTTTTGTGTTGTGGGTGTTGATTTTTTTCTTTTTTACTATATATTATGTATAAACCTCGTATAATTTAAAAATTAAAAACTCAAATTCAAGGAAAAACTATGGCTACAAAACCAACACTTCTCGTCCTTGCCGCTGGTATGGGATCTCGTTATGGTGGACTCAAACAGATCGACCCCGTCGGTCCTTCTGGCGAAATTATTATCGACTACTCTATTTATGATGCTATCCGCGCAGGATTTGGAAAAGTGGTTTTCATTATCCGCAGAGATATCGAAAAAGATTTTAAAGAATGCGTCGGTGATCGTTTCAAAGGTATTATCGATGTCGACTACGTTTACCAAGAAAAAGAAGTTCTTCCCGCAGGATTCACTATGCCTGAAGGTCGTACTAAACCCTGGGGAACAGGTCACGCTATTTTAATGGCTAAAGATATGATTAAAGAGCCTTTTGCTGTAATTAATGCCGATGACTTCTATGGTGCTTCTGGCTTTAAAGTGATGGGCGAATACCTCCAAAACGCTTGCGATAAAGATGGTGTAGCCGATTGGTCGATGGTGGGTTATGTTTTACGTAATACACTTTCAGAAAATGGTTCTGTTTCACGTGGGGTCTGCAAATTAGATGCAAACAATGATTTGGAAGAAGTTGTTGAACGTACCACGATTGAAAAAGATGGCAATGGTGCTGTGGCTGTTGATGATCCTGCAAACCCCATTCATCTTACTGGCGACGAATATGTTTCAATGAACCTTTGGGGATTCACTCCTTCTTTCTTCGATGTTCTCGAACAAGGCTTTATTGAGTTCCTTAAAGAACGTGGCAACGAGTTAAAAAGCGAATACTACATTGCGATTCCTGTCACTGAGATGTTGAATGCGAAAAAAGCAACCGTTAAAGTGCTTCCTACGCAAGACTCTTGGTTTGGCATCACCTATCCAGAAGATAAACCTTTTGTGGTTAACTCTGTTAAAGAATTAGTTCAAGGCGGGGCTTATCCTGCAAAATTGTTCTAATCAAAGGTGAACATGAACGGTTATGTAAATCGTAATCAACAAGGTGTAATGATTCTCGTATACGGAATCATTGCACTTTGTGTGCTTTGTTTCTTGGGGATTGACCCCAATTCTTCGCTTTATCGCGAATTGACATTGAGTGGATATGGGCTTGAATCTGGAAAATATTATCAACTCATCACCTGTATGTTTTTACATGGCAATTTTGGTCATATTTTGTTTAATATGATTGGACTTTACCTGTTTTCAACCATGTTAGCGTATGGGTTAAAACCTTATCAATTTTTGATTCTTTATTTTCTTTCTGGACTCATGGGGAGTCTTTTATTTATTTTAACCGCAGAGCCCTATGTGGGGTGTGTCGGTGCTTCGGGGGCAGTCTGTGGATTAGCCATGGCGGCAGCGATGTTGAATCCTTATCAAAAGATTATGCTTTTGCTTGCTCCTGTTCCTATAAAAATGAAAACGTTTGTATGGGTTTATATTATTGTATCGCTTTTTATGGGCTCTGTTCAATTGGATAACGTAGCGCATTATGCGCACTTAGGGGGACTTATCGCGGGGTATATCGTCTTGCGTGTGATGGGAATATATCGATGGGATCCTCTCGGATTCATCTTTAAAAAAGGAAATAAAACTGCAGACTTGTATAAAGCGCCTTCTACATCTCGTTATGATCGTGGCATGCCTCAAGGAGAGAAAATTTCGCCAAGGGACATAGACCGTTTACTCGCTAAAGTTGCTCAGCATGGGATTAATAGTTTAACGCCAGAAGAGTATGAAATTTTACGCCAAGCCCGCGAACGTTATAAAAAAAATTAATTATCATTCAACATAAACGATACATTCAACCCTCTACATAAAGGAGTTCACTATGAACGCGAGCAAAAAAGATGATAAAGTTGTTGACGCGAAAAAAACTGTGAAATCAGCATCAAAAGTCGCTGTCAAACCTGCCAAATCTTCTCCTGTTGAAAAGGCTTCTAAAGTTGCAAAACCTAAAAAAGCATCTGAAAAAAGTACTTCAAAATCTAAGTCAGCTCCCAAAACTAATCCAACTAAACTTCCCAAAGGAATGGTGGCTCCTGATTTATTCCCTACATTACCCCCTCCTGAAAAAAAGGCCAAAAAAGTTTCTCTCACTCCTAAAAAGAAAAAAGAAACTGTGGCTGTTGAAGTGATTGAGAATACTGTATTTACCCCAACATTTGATCATTTGATGGATGCTTCAGAACAAGCGCAAACCCCCTTGCGTATTGTGATGACTACCGCCGAAGCGCATCCTTATGCGAAGTCGGGCGGACTTGCCGACGTGTGTGCTTCATTACCTGCCGCTTTAGCGGATCGCGGACATACGGTTTCTGTAATTCTCCCTTATTATCCCCAAGTGATGAAAGAACTTTGCGCGCAAACCAAAGTGAAACTTGCCGAATTAAAAGTCCCTTTTGGTGCATGGGAAGAGTGGTGTGCGATTCGTTATATTTCAGTTAATAAGAATTTGACTTTCTATTTTATTGAATTTAATCGCTACTATGATCGCCCTAAACTTTATGATTTCAACAATGTGGAATATGGCGACAATGCCGCACGTTACATCTTTTTCTGTCGTGCAGCGATGGAGGCGATGATTTATTTAAAATTGCGTCCTGATATTATTAATGCGCACGACTGGCACGCCGCTTTGTGTAATGTCTATTTACGCTCCGATCTCTACCGCAATCACCCCACATTCCGTGGGACTCGTTCGGTGATGACGATTCATAATTTAGGTTATCAAGGTAACTTTGATAAAGAAAACTTGTGGCTCTCAGGATTAGGGTGGGAATATTTTAACCATCTTTGTCTTGAATTTAATGATCGCTTGAATTTCTTAAAAGGTGGAATTCTTATGGCGGATATGGTTACCACTGTTTCGCCGACTTATGCCGAAGAAATATTAACCCCAGAACACGCTTTCGGTTTGGATGGAGTATTGCGTCATTGCGCTTGTAGAGGGCAACTCTATGGTGTCTTAAATGGGATTGATTATGACGATTGGAATCCACAAGTCGATTCTTTGATTCCGGCACGTTTTAGCCATAAAGATTTAAATGGTAAATGGGCGTGTAAAGCTGCCTTACAGCGAGAATTAGGGTTAACTGTTGATCCTCGCAAACCGATTATCGGCGTGGTTTCTCGTTTAGCCGCGCAAAAAGGAATTGATGTGTTCCTTGCTGCAATTGATCCAATTTTGGCGCAAGACCGTGCGCAAATTGTGATTTTAGGTTCGGGAGATCCCGGACTTCATAGTTGGGTCGACCATTATTGTCGTACCTATCCGGGGAAGTTTGGCGGCTACATTGGCTTTAGTAATAAACTCGCACACTTGATTGAGGCGGGTTCTGACTTCTTTGCAATGCCTTCGCGTTACGAACCTTGCGGGCTTAATCAGATGTATTCTATGGTTTATGGCACACTTCCGATTGTCCGTTCAACGGGCGGTCTCGCCGATACTGTCATCAACTTTGAATATAATAATTTAGCGTTGGCAACTGGATTTAAGTTTCACGATCTGAATACTGATGCGTTACGTCAAACTCTTTGGTGGGCGATTGATACTTATGAACGTTTCCCTGATGCGATTGCGCAAATGCAACAAAATGGTATGACCACAGATTTCTCATGGAATAAAACTGCGAAGTCCTACGAAGAAATTTATGATAAGGCATTGCGTAGCGATTCATGAGAACTTCCGACTTTGATTTTCATTTACCCGAACATTTAATCGCGCAAATTCCTGCGGAACGTCGCGAAGGGTCTCGTCTACTCCATTTGAATCCTCAAACGGGTGATGTTGCGCTTCAAACGTTCCCTGATATTACAGCGCATTTGCAAGCGGGAGATCTTCTTGTCTTGAACGATACAGAAGTGATTAATGCGCGTTTGTTTGGGCGTAAAAATGGTCTCGAAGAGGGGGCTTTTGTCGAATTTTTATTGCTTTCGCCACGGTCCACTGATTTTAGAACTTGGGATGCTTATGCAAAGCCTGCTAAACGCATTCCACCCGGGACGCGAATTCGTCTTTTAGATCATAAAGAAGGTTTTGCAACACCTGAAGCGTGGGCGGAAGTGATCGATCGAAATGAAGATGGATCGATTCAAATTCGTCTTGATGTTAAAGGCGATTTATTTGCCTTTTTAGATGCTCATGGAAATTTACCTTTACCGCCTTATATTGAACGCGTGCCTACTCAAGAAGATCAAGAGCGCTATCAAACGGTTTATGCACAAATTCCTGGGGCGGTGGCGGCACCAACAGCAGGACTCCATTTTACGGATGAGATTTTAGAAGCGTTGACAGCTAAAGGGGTTGAGATAGCGCGTGTTACGTTGCATACTGGGGCAGGAACATTTAAGCCTGTAACTGTTGATGATGTAACGCAACATCAAATGCACAGCGAATATTATATTGTCTCTGAACGAGCTGCGCAACAAGTGAATCGGGCTAAAAATGAAAAACGTCGTATCATTGCCGTTGGCACAACGGCCGTGCGGACTTTGGAGTCGGTGGCTGATGCGTCGGGTCAGATTCATGCAGGAGCAGGGAATACGGCTATCTTTTTATACCCGCCATATCAAATGAAAGTTGCGACAGGTTTACTCACCAATTTTCATCTTCCGAAATCAACTTTATTAATGTTAGTTTCATGTTTTGCAACCCGCGAGAAAATTTTATCTGCCTACGATTTTGCAGTTGAGAATCAAATGCGTTTTTATTCTTACGGCGATTGCATGCTTATTTTATAACCTATTGTTTGATAAGATATTATAATTTAAAATAAACAAAGTTTAATGCATGTAATTCGTGAAAAACTATGCGCGTGTGACGTTCTCGAACTTGCCTACGGGAAGCGCGTTGCGTGTATCGATAACCACTTTGGCCATTGCTGGAAACTGTGAATGATCTACGTTATCATGATTGGTGACAATAACCATCGCATCGAATGCGCCAGTGGTAGGTGTAACGCTTTGGATTCCAGCATATTTGCCATATTCGCGTGTTTGCGGAACAGCAGGACAATAGGAGTCATAATACGACACAATTGCACCTTTGCGTTCTAAAAGTTCCCATACACGGAAGGCTGGGGTCTCACGAATATCGTCAACATTTTTCTTGTACGCTAATCCAATAATCAAAATTCGACTCCCCTTAAGCGGAAGCATCACTTCATTTAAGGCTTCCATTGTTTTTGTTACCACATACTCTGGCATGGAGGTGTTAATCTCGCCTGCAAGCTCAATAAAGCGTGTAGGACACTCAAATTCGTGTGCTTTCCATGTCAAATAAAAAGGATCGATAGGAATGCAGTGTCCGCCCAAACCTGGGCCGGGATAGAATGGCATATAACCAAAAGGTTTGGTTTTAGCCGCATTGACGACTTCCCAGATGTCAATCCCCATTTTGTCGAAAACGATTTTGAGTTCATTAACCAATGCGATATTGACACAACGAAAAATATTTTCAGTAAGTTTTGTTGCTTCAGCTGTTGCCGCAGATGAAACGGGCACTGTCGTGACAATCACTTCGCTATAAAGCGCATCTGCCACACGGAGGGCTTCGGGAGAATCTGCACCGACAACCTTTGGGATATTGGTGGTTGAAAATTTGGCATTATTGGGATCTTCGCGTTCTGGGGAGAATGCGACGAAGAAATCTTGATTCGCTTTAAGATTTGTAACCGCTTCGAGGGCAGGGGCTAAGACTTCTTTTGTTGTTCCTGGATAGGTGGTAGATTCTAATACAAAAAGTTGTCCTTCACGAACAAATGGCGCGAGCATCTTTGCGGTGTTAATGATGTAACTCATATCGGGTTCGCGATGTTGATTCAAAGGGGTAGGGACGCAAATAATGATGACGTCGCAACGCTTTGATAATGAGAAGTCTGTTGTATAATTGGTTAAATTTTTTTGATTGATTTCTACAATAGGTTCAGCGGCGATATGGTGAATATACGACTTCCCATTTGCAAGTGCGTCGATCTTTTTAGGATCAATATCAAAGCCTATCACCTCAAATCCTTTTTGTGCAAATGCAATTAAGAGGGGGAGTCCCACATAACCTAAACCGACTACCCCGACTTTCGCATTTTTATTTTGAATGGAAGAGAGAAGTTTTTCGGCATGTATATTATTATTCATAGCGTATATCCTTGAGTTTGTATAAAATTTATATCATTTCATAAAATACATTAAGTTTTGAAAATATCAAGCGTAATTAAAATAAAAAACAATGTTTTTAAAATAAAAAACTTGATTTTTTTGAAAGGAGATGTAATTTAAAAGTATCGTGAAAAGTAACGGAAGTACGGTGAAAAACCGTCGCGGTCGCGCCGCTGTAACTTGTAAAGAATTGCGCGCATATCACTGTTGGTAACAATGGGAAGATGTGGGTGTTGGAGCAAGGAGCCAGAAGACGACTTTTCAATATTTAATCTCATGCTTGCGAAAATAAACGGAAGTCGTTAACAGCGAAAACACCTCCCCTAATTTATTGGCGTAAAGTATGTTCACTGCATTCGCGTAAAATGCACAAAGAAAGGTTCTTATATGAACAAATTAAACGCGCGTCGTCATCGTTTTCTTCAACGATTCTCGCTCATCGAACTCTTAATCGTGATTGTGATTATTGGTCTACTCTCTGCGTTACTCATTCAACAATTTGGAAATTTTAGTGAAGATGCTAAAACCGCAGTTGATAAGTCAAATCTCAGCACATTGCAACGTCATTTAGTCACATTTAATGCTGCTAATGGTCATTACCCATCGAGTTTGCATACTGGCTTAAATGCAACTGGAACCGCATCAATTAAAAAAGTGGAAGATCCCTCCGCATGGCCAACGGTAGAAACTTCAGAACCTTTCTTTATTGCTTCAATGGCACAAAATATTGATTCTTATACGGTTGCAGTGCCCGAGGATGTTTTGCCCGCTGTTCGTAAATCTCTTGCTGAAGGTGGCGTGCGTAATTTACTTTTTGGTTTTGATGATTATGATGGTACACCGATTTTAGATTTAGATAAAACATTGCCATTACGCAGTATTTCCTCAACGGGTTGGTTTGATACGAATGGTGGCACGTTTAATTACGAAGGGTATCCTATCCAAAAATGGAACGATAATTATTATTATATTCCTCTTTTTGTTTCCAATCGCACTCAATGGGGTGGAATTTACGATACCAAAGGCAACTATGTTGGTGCATCCAAAGTGAAGTTGGATGAGGCACCCCAAGCCCCTCTTCCAGAAGGTTCAACTAAAGCGAATTATTATGCCCTTATTTTTCGCGTAAAAGCGACATCCGATGGCGCTAAAACTTTCTCTCCTGCTGAATTTTTGGGTGTTTATTCTCCGAATGATGCCTCTCTTGGTGCAGGGAAAGCACTTTCATCAGATGGTAAAACTTTCTAATTCATTTTAGATTTGAAAAGGACGCAGTCTTTTTAAGGATTGTGTCCTTTTTTATTTTAAAGCTGTTTTGAATTTTGTTTAAAACAGCTTTTTCTGCTTTTTAGAACACATAGATGATGTGTAAAAAACTGAATTTGTATCTTTGCATGATAAAAAAAGTGGATTTTTTTGTAAGTGATGCTATATTATATAGAATTAAATTTTAACCCCGTAATTCTAGGACGCCGATGCAAGACCTTTCTCTCATTCGTAATTTTAGTATCATTGCCCATATTGACCATGGGAAATCTACGCTCGCCGATCGCTTAATGGAACTCACCCAGACCGTGTCTCAACGCGATTTGCAAGAACAACTTCTCGACGATATGGATCTAGAGCGTGAACGTGGGATTACGATTAAATCGCATCCTGTGCGTATGAATTACACCGCTAAAGATGGTAAAACATATCAAATCAACTTGATTGATACGCCCGGACACGTTGACTTTACCTATGAGGTGAGTCGTTCCTTAGCCGCATGTGAAGGGGCTATTTTGATTATTGATGCAGCGCAAGGTGTTCAAGCTCAAACTGTTGCGAATGTCAATCTTGCCTTGAAACAAAAGTTAACAATCATTCCCGTTATTAATAAAATTGACTTACCCTCTACCGATTTAGAGATGTGCTACGAACAGCTCGAAGAAATCTTGGCAATCCCTCGCGATGAAGCGATTAAAGCGAGTGCGAAAGAGGGGATTGGGATTGAGGAAATTATGGAACGCATTGTTCGTGATATTCCTCCTCCAACCGTCCGTGAAGAGCCCGGAACCGCAGGTGTGATTTTTGATTCTCTTTATGATGCCTATCGTGGGGTTGTGACTTATGTACGTATGTTTGGTGGTTCGCTCAAACGTGGCGACAAAATCAAACTTTTAAGTACAGGCCTTGAAAGTGAAGTGAAAGAAGTGGGCTGTTTTCAACCCAAAATGCGCGCATTAGACGTTCTTGAAGCGGGTTCTGTGGGCTATGTGATCCCCAATATCAAAGATCCTTCCGAGACTAAAATTGGTGATACCATGTCGAAAACCACTGATTTATGTAAGACGGCACTTCCTGGGTTTAAGGAGATTCAACCGATGGTGTTTAGTGGGATTTATCCGATTGATACTGCGGATTATGAACAACTTAAATTTAGTATGGCAAAGCTTCAGCTTAATGATGCGGCATTTAAATATCAAGCCGAAACTTCTGCTGCGCTTGGGTTTGGCTTCCGCTGTGGCTTTTTAGGACTTCTCCATATGGAGATTATCCAAGAGCGTTTGCGTCGTGAATACAATATGGATATTATTGCAACGTATCCGAGTGTTGTTTATCATGTTTATCTCAAGGATGGCACGATGAAAGAGGTGGATAACCCTGTGCATTTACCCGAGTTAACCACAATCGAACGCATCGAAGAGCCCATTATTAATTCGCATATTATGGCACCAAGTACTTATATTGGTGATATTATGAATCTTGTGTTGAATAAACGCGGTTTCTGCACCTGTACGGAGGCGATCGACCATGCACATGTCCGTTTGACTTGTGAGCTACCTATGGTTGAAATTTTGATTGATTTCCACGATAAATTGAAGTCGATTACCCGCGGTTATGGAAGTATGGACTACGAGATTTGCGGTTATCGTGCAGATAAACTTGTAAAGATGGATATTTTGGTGAATGGCGATCCAGTGGACGCCTTCTCTTCAATCGTGCATGTGGATAGTGCGTATTATCGTGGACGTCAACTCGCAGAGAAACTCCGCGAAGTGATCCCCCCCCAACTTTTCCAAATCGCTATTCAGGCCGCAATTGGTGGCAAAGTGATTGCGCGTGAAACGATTCGTGCGATGCGTAAAGACGTGTTGGCAAAATGTTATGGTGGCGATATCACGCGTAAACGTAAACTTCTTGAGAAACAAAAAGAGGGTAAAAAGCGCATGAAGCAGATTGGACAAGTTAATATTCCGCAAGATGCGTTTGTTGAAGTGTTGAAAACCTCTTCAGGTGGTAATTAATTTGCGATTTATAATAAGGAGGGGCTATGTCTGATTCGTTGTTTGAAACACTTGAAGAGATTGAAGCTGCACAAAAGTGTTATGCTCAATCGCCAAGACGTTACTTCATCAAATCAAAATAGGGCGTACACCCTCATTGAGAACAATAATCATAACGGTCAATTCACATATATGACAGCGATTCCATGTGTCACTTATTAACAAACTAGAAGCGAGCAATTAAACTCCGCTTAAAAATCTTATTGCATTAAGCGACCTTGTCCATCATGTCGCTCAGAAATATAATCTGTAAATATGATCAAAGCGTTGATTCCCAAGATAATAATTCCGATAATCATAGATATAAAAAATAACGATTCCGAAGACTCATCTTTTGCCTTAAGTTGTTCCGACTGATATTCATGCACAATCCCTGTTGTAAAAGCCAATGAACGTATAGCAGAATTTTCTTCATTCAACTTGATGCCGATAAAACCAAATAATAACAAAGCAAATCCAATAAGCGTTAACGCAAGATTAAACTTTGCGCGTTTAAGATGTTGAGCATAAAAATTATGCGCGCCAAACATTCCAAAAAATTGTGCGTTAATGATGTAAGTTGAACGAGAATAAGGGCTGATGTTTGATTTTTCAGAAGGGTGTGCCTGAAAAGACGGCGATGTCGACGGAGGATTAACATTTTGTGTAAAATTGACCTCCGATGGCTTAAATGCAAACTGACATTCGTCACAAACCATCACCAAATCTTTCATAGATGAAGGGATTTGATACGCATGGGTGCAATTTGGACATTTAATGTTCATATTACGCTCCTTTTTTAAGGTTTAATAGGGGGGCAGATGGCAAAAATAAGGTGTTCAAGCGTGACGCGTTTATTGTCGCTTCCCGAACTGACCAATGCTTTATTTGTTTCTAATATTTCGTGTAAAATATGGCGCAACTCTTCATCACTAAATAAACGTAACGTTTCTGCAGTTTTAAAAGCGACATAAGGATGCATCGTTAATAAAAAATTACCTGCATGCGTCTCTTTATTTAAGTTTTTGAGTTGACCATAATTAACCCGATGAACATCGTAGCCCAACGCATCAAATGCCGCACGTGCTTTTGCTAACGATTGAAACGTGTTGCTCACGCCCGCCAATAGTGCATTTTCAGGACTACTACTAGCGCCACGTTCAGCTTCAATTTGTGCAATAAGATCATCTAATGCACGCAAAGAACGATCTAAATCGCGTAGTTTTAGTGCATCGGTTAGTGCCCAAGCGAGCGCTTCTGGAGTACGGCTACAAATTGCGAGACAATCTTCGCGTGTCACTTTTTTTTCGTCGCCCATATAACAGGCTAGTTTTTCGATTTCAAGGCGGATTCTGCCCGAATCACTCCCCAAAATCTCTTTCAAACACTCTCTAGCATCAGGGGCCACTTTGAGACCATAAGCTTCTAATGCGTTGTCAATACGCAAACGCATTTGATTGGCAAAATCTTTGTCGGTGGGATCGGGTTTCATATACCATAGGAGTTCGACCTTGGCAGCATCGCAAATTTTGTAAAAGCTACGACGTCGATCCACATTCGGCCCATCCATCACTAAAATCATTGAAGTTGAAACATCATCATTTTCAATTAGTTGTGTCAAAGGGGTAAAGAGATCACTCTTGGTCGCTTTTCCCTTTCCCTTTTTTGCAGTTGCCCCTTCAGCGCCGCCCACTTTATCAAAAAATGAACAATGTTTGAGCCACACCAACTTATGCGCGCCAAAAAGGGAGTCCATTTGAAGAGAGTTCACCACATCGCTGATAATTCCCATCGCATCGTTGCCCGTACGATTATCCGATTCATCACCATCAATTACATCAAGTTCTAAATCGGGATTTTCAGCAAGAAGTTTGTTCACTAATTCTTGTGCACTGCGTTTAATTTCGGGCTCATCATTCCCGCTAACAAGGTAGGCTTTTAACATCACAACTATCCTTATGAATCAATGCCCGGACGGAATTGTTCGGAACCTTTGAAACTCAAAATTGTTTCAACAATCATATAAATCGTGGTTTCAACATCGCGAATATCCACCATTTCAGCAGGAGAGTGCATGTAACGATTGGGAATACCAAAAGAGGCTGTTGCCACGCCAGAACGGGTCATTTGCATCGCGCTTGTATCGTTCCCACCCGAAGCACCACGACCTGCCGTTTCTTGATAGTTGAGCTTATGGGTATTGGCCACATGACGAATCCGTTTTGCCAACACCAAGTTATTATCTGCATTGTGTACGAGAATAGGGCCTTTCCCTAAAGCGAGATCCCCAATTAATTTTTTATCCATATCCGGGGTATCTGTTGTGAAACTCACATCGATACAGAAACCGACATTAGGGTTCACGCCAAAGGCACTCACATGTGCGCCACGAAGTCCCAACTCTTCTTGAACAGTTCCGACACCATAAACCCCGATTTTAAGTTTTTTCTTTTGATCCGCGAGTTTTCGCATCACTTCGGCAACAATAAATGCTCCAATTTTATCATCGAGTCCTTTCGACATAATGCGGTGTTTTCCCATGCGCTTTGCATTGGCTTTAACCGCCACAGGCGCACCAATATAGATCCCTAATGCTTCAACCTCTTTTTTAGTTTCTACACCAATATCAATCCACATATTTTTAATTTCGGGGGCTCTTTCGCGTTCGGCGGCATCCATAAAATGGATAGGTTTGCAACCAATCACACCCGGAATGCGTTTATCGCCTATGATGATTTCGACTTCTGTTGCAGGGAGGGCTTGACGTGTGACGCCACCCGCAGCGCGGAAGTTCATTAAGCCACGTTCATCGATGTAAGCGATTTGCAAACCTACTTCGTCGTAGTGTCCAGCCAACATCACTTTAAAATCTGCCTTTGGATTCAAAACGGCAATGCTGTTGCCCATGACGTCTACATCGATTTGATCGACACAATTTTCAAGGCGTTTGCGAAATACAGCCGCTGCAGGCATTTCGTGACCAGAAGGGGAGGGTTCAGCTAAAAATTTTAATAAGAAATCGACACTATCTTTTTTCATAATCATTTCCTTACATCTATTTGGGTTTAGAATTTTATACTATAATTATATTACATTACACCTTTTTCAAGATTTGTCAAACTACTTAATCGATCCAATCGTGAAAAATAACGTTTTTTATGCACTTCATCTTTCACTAACTTGAAAAGGACCTCTAAATAGGTTATAT
>CAZIVM010000068.1:7982-12992 GCA_964542845.1 uncultured Victivallales bacterium | reverse complement strand
AAATTATGAGTTTCTTTCTTGAAAAATGGAGTGAGATTGAACTCAAAGATATCTTCCTTAAATCTAATAACTTTTCCCTTGATATCCTCAAGTATTTTCATCAACAAATACCTGATAGCGAAAATTTCGCAATCACCCCTGAAAAATTTTTGTCTTTATTTTATGATTGTAATCCCGAACTTATTTTTTATGCATTAAAAGAAATGAATGTTAGCTCCATTTATTGGAAAGAAAACCGTAGATTTGCTCAATCACTGTGGTGTAATATTCTTGCGTGCCACGATACGCCACTCATTCAATACTTTTTAGATCACGAATTAACATTAGATCCCTTATATTTTAAAAATGAAAACGATGATGATTATCCAATCTACTATTATTTTAAAGCACATACTGTTTATTTCTTGGACTCCTTGGGTTTTGATATCTCTCTCTTAAATCAACAAGGATCTTTATATATTGGTGACAAGATATTAACCGATTCAGATTATTTACATTATTATCAATTTCTACATACAAAAAATATTCCAATGCAATTCATCGATGAATATGGTAGTTTAATATCTCCTCTAAATAACAATGACGTTTTAAATAATTTTGAACTTTTAAAGTACCTTATTAACGAGGGGTGTGATATTAATGCAATGAAGAGTTTCCCAATAATGTTAGATTGCTATGACCTGCGTTGCTTTGCTCTTATGATACAGCATGGTTATGATTTAAACGTTTTAGTGAATGATGAAATGACGTTTAGAGAATATATAAATGAAGAGATTCTCTATGATGAGGATTCATATTTTATAATGAAAATAGATATTATAATGAAAAAAGATATTATGGAGAAGAAGTGGATTTTGAACGAGAAAAACGAACTGGTTCCCAATCTCGATTTACAACACGATTTCTATAAAAAATAGAATGATTGATCATCCCCTACCATCAAATACCTTGACAGTAGGGGGAATTAAAGAAACATCTTTTCGTATAAAAAACTTAGATAAATTGTTATTCTCACGAAAGAACAACGCCGTTACTCACACGAAAAAGCGAAGCCGTTATTCACACGAAGTATGTGCGAAGCCGTTACTCACGCGAAGTGTGCGCACGTTGGAGGGCGCGCTCTAAGTCTTCGACAATATCATCAACATTTTCAAGACCTACTGAGAAACGGACCATGCCGGGATCGATACCACAAGCGACAAGTTGTTCATCGGTAAGCTGACGATGCGTTTCACTCGCTGGATGCAATACGCAAGTGCGAATATCGGCAACATGCACTTCATTTGAAGCGAGTTCGAGGGAGTCCATGAACTTTTCAGCAATGTCTTTGCCACCTTTGATGATAAACGAAATAACGCCACTGGTTCCTTTCAAATATTTTTGAGCAAGAGCGTACTGTGAACTAGAGGGGAGTCCGGGATAACTAACGCTTACCACGTAAGGAGATGTCTCTAAATATTGTGCAACCTTCATTGCATTTTGGCAGTAACGCTCCATACGCATCGCCAGTGTTTCGAGCCCCATATTGAGCAAGAATGCAGAGTGGGCAGCGGGATAGACGCCGAAGTCGCGCATTAATTGCATACGCGCTTTAAGGATGAAAGCCATTTTGCCGTATTTTTTGGTGTAAGAGATGCCGTGATAGGAGAGATCGGGCTCAACAAGTTCAGGGAAGTTGCCGTTATCCCAGTTGAACTTACCGCTATCGACAATCACGCCACCGATTTGCACGGCGTGTCCGTCCATATACTTACTGGTGGAATGCACCACAATATCCGCGCCAAACTCAAAGGGTTTACACAGAATGGGAGTCGCGAACGTGTTATCAATGATTAAAGGGACGTTGTGTGCGTGGGCGATATTTGCAAAACGTTCGATATCAAAAACGGTCAATGCAGGATTGGCCAAGGTTTCACCAAAAATAGCTTTCGTGTTGGGCTTGAACGCAGCATGAATTTCTTCATCAGACGCGTTGGGGTCGACATAGATACATTCAATCCCCATTTTTTTCAACGTAAATGAAAAGAGGTTAATACTTCCGCCGTAAATTTGTGGCGTACTCACAAAACTATCGCCCGAATTACAAAGGTTCAAAATAGTAAGCAACACAGCCGCCTGCCCCGAAGAGGTACACATCGCACCAACACCGCCTTCTAAGTCGGCAATTTTATCTTCGACCGCCATCACGGTGGGGTTTGCAAAACGTGAATAGATCAAACTCTTGGTTGGATCGTCAAACACAGCAGCAACCTCTTTGGCAGACTCATAAACATAGGTGGTACTTTGCACAATAGGCATCACACGCGGTTCGGTATTTTTAGGGGAATATCCTGAATGTAAACATTTTGTTTCGTCTCTCATCATCAACTCTCTTTTGTTATTACTTAAATATTATTTAGTTTAGAAATATCTTAAGGGACTTATTTCCAAAGAATATTTTCGGGTTTCCATTTATTTTTGGGTTTCTCAGCTCCTGTGGGATAACCAATCGCGTTGATACACAAGGGTTGCCATGTTGGGGGGAGTTCAACAACATTCTTAAGCGCATTGATACGCTCAGATATCGGATGAACACCAATCCATACAGCCCCTAACCCCATCGATTCAATCGCTAACAATAAATTTTGATTCGATGCAGAACAATCTTGTACCCAATACGATTCGGCTTCACCAGGGAAAAAACGTTCTGAATCGCCACACACAATAATCGCAGCTGACGCCTCTTTCAACATTTTTCCATTAGGCGCAACTTCTGCTAATTGATTCAACGCCTCTTTTTGCGTAATCACAACAAAACGCCAAGGTTGTTGATTTCGTGCAGTGGGGGCAGCCATCGCCGCACGAATTGCGGTTTCAAGTTGTTCCTTAGAAACTTGTTGTTCAGTATATTTACGTACACTTTTGCGTGAGTGGATCACGCTTATTGCATCCGCTGAAGACTTTGGGTCTTGCTCGGGGGGATTGTTCGAGGTGACATGCAAGCGGATCACTGCGCCTAAAAGTAAAACGGCTAATACAAAAATTGCGACACGTTCAAAAGTAATTTTCATTTAAAACTCCTTAAGTTTAGAGGGGAAAAATTATAAAAATTCGTCAAGTTCTTTATCGGGAAGATTATACTGAGGTTCCGTTGATGCAGATTCCTCAAACGAAAGATGTGCTTTTTCAATAATCCAACGCACAATATTCGGAATCGGAAGCGTGGTGACAATCGACATAATTACCACGGCATTAAAGAAGTTTTCAGATAAGATGCCCATATCTTTACCAATGGATGCAGCCGCAAGTGTAGCCGAGAGTTGAGGCACGGTCATGAACCCCGCCACAATCCCTGCCGCATTTCCAAACCCTGAAAAGCGCATCGAAATCCATCCAGAGAAAACTTTACTCAAGACGAGTCCGCCAATGGTTAAACCAATAATCAAAAGGTTATCGGCACTCTTAAACAACATCGTGAAATCGGACTTCATCCCAATCGACACAAATAAAAACGGAATCAAAAAGCCATAACCAATTCCTTCGAGTCGCCCCGAAATATGTTCAGCATGTATGGGGTGATTTTTGAGGACGAGTGAAAGCGCAAGCCCCGCTACAAATGCCCCCACCACCAGGTTAATTCCCAAGAACTCACCACAGAGAACCGTCCCGACAATCACCATAATTAAAAGCGAAATCAACACATCTTCAGAAGGATTCAACAGCGTAAAAAGTTTGCCTCCCAATCGATTGACCACAAAAAGCGCAATCGCAATATAAAAAATCACAATCGCAATAAATATGGCAATAAAAGAGGATCCCAACGATTCAACAGGAAGATAGTCAAAAACAGAAAGGGTTTTATGCACGCCATTCATCGCGTTGGCAGAATCGAGGCGTTTGACTTGGAAACTGACGGCAAGCAACACAATACTTGCCACGTCGGTAATCACTGTTGAAATCAAAACGGCAGCGCCAAAGCGGGTTTTACTAAGTTTGAGTTCGCGAATAATCGGGAACACAATCCCCACCGAGTGAGAAGCAAAAAGTGACGCATATAAAAGTTTGGCTGAAAAATCGGTCGAGTCAAAATATTGGTAAATCAAGAAACCCGAAACTGCCGGAATAATAAAGGTGAGAACACTCAATAAAATTACAGGGCGTTTGGCAAGACGAATCAACTGAAAATCAGCCTCCAAACCCGCCAAGGTCATAAGAAAAACCAAACCGAGCGATCCCAGTGAGTTCACAAAAAATGTGGCACTCTCTGCAATTGCATCTGATGTCCCTCCCAAAAATGAAAGGTAGTCGGCCAAAAAGCGAATTAAATCAATCCCGTTAGGCCCAATCACCATCCCTGCAATTAAGAGCGCAATGACGCCAGGGACTTTGAATCGACGAAATGCAATCGGAAAGATTGATACCACCACAAGGAGGATCATAAATGTAATTAAGAAAATTTCATTGGACATATTGGCCTCTTTTGACTATAAATTGAATTAAAAGTTACAGTGTACTATACATCCAAATCGTGAAAAGTCAAGGCGCAATATTCCCTGCTCAACGCTTTAAAACAAAAAAAACACGCGAACCAAAGCTCACGTGTTCTTTTATCAGCAAATCTAAACGATTATTTTTTGCGTTTGACAGCATCTTTTTCAGCTAAACGCTCTGCTTTTTTCTTTTCAAGTAAAAGGCCCACTTGATCAAAATCGATGGGAGTATAACCTTTTTCTTCGAGATATGCGCAGAATTCAAGCCATTTAGTGTGATCCCAGTCGCAATCGTTTTTCACAACGAATGTTTTAAGAATGCTTGTGCGTGAAAGTTTTTTTAAGTTTTCTTCGGGGGTTTTCATGTGTGTCTCCTTATAAATTTTATGGGGTAAAAAGTCGGCTATTTTATTAATAATATACATCCTATTTTAAAAAAAACAAATCATATATTATTTTTTAATTCATTTTTCTTTTTTTTGGAATGAAGAAACATTGATTATCTTTCATTTAATTGTAAACTAATTCAGAGATAAAATTT
>CAZIVM010000068.1:0-7972 GCA_964542845.1 uncultured Victivallales bacterium | reverse complement strand
AAATTTCTTATTTTTATGCTCTTAAATACATTAAACACATTATATCTAGCAAAATTATTAAATTTTCAGTTCATAAAAGGTTAATTCGACTTGAATATTTTAAAAACACAAAGTATATTACCTAGTTTTTATTTATCACAAACCATTATAACGGAGCAATTCAATGTTGAAGACCCACGCATTTTATCGTAATTTGACCCTTTTAACTGCATTAACATGTACATTAGCAACATCTGGTGTATCAATCGCACAAAATATCTCTTCCAATACAACACCTGTATTCCAAAATCCAACAAATGAAAACGCGTTTGAACTCGGTGCCCCTTTTGCGCATCACATGGTTTTACAACGGAATCAAAAAGTGCCCATCTGGGGCAAAGCAACCCCTCATGCAACCGTAACGTTATCTTTTCATGATCAAAAACATACTACCCAAGCCTCTGCCAAAGGCGACTGGAAAATCATCCTTCATCCGATGAAAGCATCATCCATTGGCACAACTCTAACCATCACTTCAAATGATAAAACCATTTCGATTGAAGATGTCGTAGTGGGTGATGTATGGATTTGTGCAGGACAATCCAATATGGAATATGGGGTTACTGAAACCGATGCAAACAATGTGATCAAAGAGTGTACAGACTCTTTACTTCGTCTTTCCTATATACATAAGCGCGCGACCCCCTTCCCCGAAACAACCATCAATGGCGGACTTTGGGCGCTTTGCACACCCGAAACCATTAAAAAGGGGAGTCGAGGTCAAGGCTTCTCTGCAACGGCGTATTGTTTTGGACGCGAACTTCGTAAGGACTTAAACGTCCCCATCGGGCTGATTCAAGCCGCTTGGAGTGGCGCTAAAATAGAAGGGTTTATCCCGACCGAAGCTTACGCGAAAGAACCTCAACTCAAAAAAACAAGTGACTGGATCTCAAAGGTTCGTCAAGACTACCGTAGCAATGTCACTCGAAATCTTGAGGCATACAAAACATTCTGCAAATCAGCAGAACTGGCGCTTCAAAATCAAACCGAACTTCCTCCGCCTCCCCCCTCCATGCAAATTCCAATCCATGATCGCGACCACCCCACAGCACTCTACAACGCAATGATTCATCCGTGGGTGCCTTACGCCATTTGTGGCGCCATTTGGTATCAAGGCGAATCTAACCGTGGCGATGGGATGCTCTATTTTAATAAAAAACATGCGCTGATTTCAGGTTGGAGAACGGCATGGGGTCAAGGCGATTTCCCATTCTATTTTGTAGCCATTGCACCTTATAACTATCGCAACAATCCACAACAACTCCCTGAAATATGGGAAGCCCAAGTGGCATCTGCCGAAAAAATCCCACATGTAGGCATGGCAGTGGTGAGTGATGCAACCAATCTCAAAGATATTCATCCGCGTGATAAATTTACAGTAGGGAAACGTTTAGCCCGTTTGGCGCTTTCGAATCAGTTTGGCGTTGAAATGCTCGACTCAACAGGCCCGATATTCAAAAGCATGGAAGTTAAAAACAATGCCATTTATATTACATTTGATTATGCACGAAGCGGTTTAACTTCAAGTGATGGAAAACCCTTAAACTGGTTTGAGATTGCAGGGTTTGATGGAAAATTTGTCAAGGCAGATGCGCGAATTGAAAACAATCAAGTGATCGTTTCTAGTGCTGAAGTGGCGTCCCCGATGGATGTTCGCTTTGCATGGGATCACATGGCGGTCCCCAACCTCATGAACAAAGACGGCATCCCTGCAACCGCTTTTCGAACATCGAATCGAGTCAATCTCGCCTTAGGGGCAAGCTATGTCACCACCGACACCAATCAATTCAACTGGGGTGCGGCGGGTCAACTCACTGATGGAAAATGGTCTGAGGACAAAAATAGCTGTTTTGCAACGAATAATACGCCTCAGTTTCCCAAAATGGTTACGGTCGACCTCAAAGCAACTCACCCTATCCAGCTTATTCGCTTTGGTGTGCCCGCTTTTGGTTCAACAAAAACGGTCAGCGTATCTGTAAGCGATGATGGAAAAGATTTTAAAACCGTAGGGCAACACCTCTTTTCGCAAGAGAAAACCGAAATTGCCAACATCCCGCTCAAAGACACAACAGCGCGTTATATTCGTCTCACTTACCTTGATTTTCATTCTAAACGCGTACAATACGAGCCCACATTTTGTTTCACGACAGAATTAGAAGTCTATTAAAAAATCACTGACCATTCAAAAAAGGAGTTAATTCTCATGAAAATATTTGTGGCTGTCCTCACCCTATTCATGATGATATTCACAACTCAAACTTATGCAAATGAGAACAATTCACCTCCTAGGCAAACAATTGAATGGCTCACGTTACAAGGCAAAATTCATAGCGGACCATCGGAGGCTGGCGGAGAAAGCAAAATTATATATGTCATCAAAGAGGGGCGAATTTATATTATTTCACAAGGCGCCTCATGGTTTTCATAACCCAATAACAAAAACTAACAAAATAAATTAGAATTGAGTCATTTTAAATTATTTTATCTCAAACACACTTGAAATTATCTCAATCACCATATATATTAGTTAAAGATAAATTGCATATTCAAAAGGAATTCTAAAATATAAGGAAATAAAAATATGTATTTTTTGTTGAAAATATTAGAAGGGGGTTACCTTTTTATTCTATCGTCATTATGTATTGCGTTAAGTTTTCTGTTGATCGACAATACATGGGGAGCAACGGGCGTTTGCCTATTGAACATTGCCATTTTAGTGATTGCATATCTTTCAACAATTGATGCGTTAACCTCTCGTTATATTACCGCACATATCGTCATGTTATCTTCAATCGTCCTATCAATTCTTTTCGTTGTAACCACCACAATGTTCGACAACTCTTCAGGACGCGATTGGCATAAAGATGTGGGTTACGGTTTGAGCATTTACGGATTCTTATTTTTGACCTATATTTCAATTTTCAATCATAAATTTAACAAATCCACAACAAAAAAAAGAACTCTATGAAAAAGATTGTCTATACCCTCGCTTTGCTTTTTACAATAGGGTGTCAGCAAAAAGTTGAATCCATAGAAAAAACAACAGAAATCCATTCAGTTCAACACGATTCAAATTGTTGTTTCAGACTCCAAAAAATAGATGCTTCAAATTACAAAGTCTGGAAAGGATTCTCCCCCTCAAAACCTGAAATAATCTCCTCTTTAGCCCTCAGTGAAATTCTCCGTAAAACCTCACCTAAAATTATTTTTTCAGCCAACGACTCGTCTTTATTCTCATCGATAAATTTTAATACAACAAAAGATGCATGGATCCCCCCTTTGGCTATCGATTTTAATCGAAAAGTAATCATTGCACATGAACTTGAAAATGGAACAATCTCCTTGAATGGCTCCCCGCCACACAAGAAAAATGCGTACTCAAAAGAGGTCGTTCAATGGATGGAAGATCAAAAGGCAGACTCATGCTACTTTCTCTACATCGATAAATATGACGCCAAACGAAATACCGTAATTCAAAAACGCGCACAACGGAAAATCGGCCCAGAACTTATTGAGAAACTCCTCAAACACAATGCTACACTTATTTATTTGGGTTATTCTCCTGAGCAACGCACCTATATTCCGTTGCACATCATCGAAGAAAAACCTCTCGAGATTGGCGTAGATAAACTCGATAATGGAAACGAAATAAAAGATATATCATCCCTAGGTGGAGACTATTTACAGGTCGCTATAGATGACAAACATTTGATCACAACACTCGATGGGGAAGTTATATTCGAATCTACCCAATACATATTCCCAATATTTTACGATACGCAAGACTCCAATCAACGTCCATATATAGGTTACGTTCAAAACGATCAAGGGAGATATCAACTTATTTCAAAACATGGCGTTATTTTAAAAGATTTTACATTCATGTTTACTCACCTTAAATTTTCTGAAGGGTACTGTTGGTTTCTCACAGAAAAAGGGTATGAATGTCGCGATTTAAAACTTAAGTGCATCATCCAAGGAAAATTTGAAAATGTGCAACCTTTTTCAGGAGGTCTTGCCGCCGTATCTCAAAATCATAAATGGGAATTTATCAATAACAAAGGAGAAAGAGTTATTCCATTAAAACATGAGGGTTGCAATCCAATCGAAAATACACATAAAACGACATTTAAAATTGTTAAGAAACATCATGCATTTGGCGTTATCAATAGTGACTCCCATTACGTTATAGCGCCTTATTATGACAACATAACTCTTGCAGTCAATGGATTCTTTATTGTAAAGATGAATAATCTATATGGGGTATGCAATTCATTGGGAAAATGCGTTATCCCCTGTGAATATAACAGAATCATTAGCACTGACTATCCCGTTTTTATTCTTGAAAAAAATAATCGATGGCAAAAAATCACGCTCAAAAATCAAACTCACATTGAGCAGTGTAGCGATTTCAAAATACTGTGATCAACCATTTATTTAATCAAATCAAGATCAATTCGAACGCTTAAATCTATGAAAGTTTTCGATGCATGTATATCGCTTGGGGTCCGTATGTTTCAAGCGATTTTTTATTTTCTTGAGAAAGATTTTCTACAGGAATGTATCCTAATCGCACCCAATAACTATCTGCACCACCCACCGCAACAAGCGTGCTCATTTTGATATTAGACTCAAGCGCACGTTCTAACGCAAATTGATACATTTTTTGTGCAATACCCTTTCCTTGGTAATCCGGATGTATGACCATATCTTGAATATATAAACTATCCAATTGCGTGCGGGGTAATACGATAGCGTTTAAGGGTGAAACGTAATCATGCGGCAGTAAATATGCAAAGAGATATCCGCAAACTTCCCCGTTTTCATCGATAGCTAAAGCGCCATAAGTATCTGAAAGCAACATTTTTGCACTTATAGATTCAGGAATTTCTTTATATTCAGGACGGTAAGCAAGATCTTGAATGTGTAAAATGGCATTTAAGTCGGTATTGGAAATAGGACGAAGCGTAATGGTCATAAATACCTCCATGGATGATATGGGAAAAGATTGAGCGAGACAATATAATATACATCTAATGTCGATATTTTTCAAATACTTTTATAAACTATTCTCGATTGTTTATTTTTTTTGTCAATTATTAAACCAAAAAGGTTTTTATATAAATATAAATGTAAAAAAACTACCGTTTTGGTGGTTTTAAACTTGAAATTGATTTCTCGTAGTGTATATTACGATGATAGATAGGTGCATTTTCTCTTATCTATGATTAACAGTCAAACAACAAAAAACTAAAATATATATTCACAAACAACAAACGAGAAAGCGACAACAAGAAAATGTTAACAAAAAAAATAGAAAACTTTCTAAATGGCCTACAGAAAGAGTTTTTTTCTGTCATTACAGCAATCACACTCCTGAGCCTCTCACCCCTTACGCTTGCAAATGATGCAAACATCGTATCGGGTTATCGTGCACTCACACCTGCCACGGCAGGAAATATCACCGCGACCACGTCGATCGTGACTTTATCTTGGACAAATCCCACCGTTTCACCCAGTAACGGAATCGCATCTTACACTTTGAAGCGTTCTACAGACAATGGCACAAGTTGGACCAACATTTCGACAACGATCTCCGCAACAGCAACCTCATACACGGATCATACGGTAACCTCAAACGTTACATATTCTTATCAGCTTGTAGCGATTCCCACTTCTGGAATTACAGAACGTAGCGTCAGCACCCCCTTCAATAGTATTACAACTACAGATGGCGATTCCGAACAACCACGCGTTGTTGCTAATGCAACGGCAACACCGATTTTTGAAGGTCAAACCCTTGAAATGTCTTCTTTCATAGATACGCGCATCGTGTTAAGCACTGGCGAAGAAGTCGTTGATGCAACGATTGAATGGATTAACCCTGAACATGTTCCTTATAACACTGAATGGTGTGAATTTACAATCACATCTAAAAATTACACAGGTTCTGCATTTACAAAAATTACAACTGTCACTTTAAATACGCCAACTTTATTATCCGCAAAAGAAATTGAAAACAATGTTGTCATCACATGGAAAGCTCCTGCTCCATTAAAGGCGCCCTATTCAACTTTTGTACCTAAGGGTTACCGTATCTATCAATCCACAACTCGCGATATGAGCAATATTATTGATTCTTTT
Source organism: uncultured Victivallales bacterium (assembly GCA_964542845.1). GTDB lineage: Bacteria > Verrucomicrobiota > Lentisphaeria > Victivallales > CAZIVM01 > CAZIVM01. Next base: position 1,789 of record CAZIVM010000068.1, on the reverse strand, counting down.
TATGTCGATTCTCCTCGCACCCAGTATTCATGGGATAATACGGACAAAAAAGGAAGATATTATTGGTCTGTTACAGCCGTAGGAGATGCTCAAGGCAATGGAGAATCTCTCTTCTCTGCGATTAAATATAATACATCTTCTAATTTTATGCGCGTGGCAACCGCTACTCAAGGGACTCAGTCCGGCAAAATTACAGTATCATGGAATAAAGATGCAGCGCGCCCCTACTATGCCATCTATGCCACCTCAACAACCCATAATCCCACATTGGATGAGGCAGTCGCATCTAGCGGATGGATCAAAGGCAATAAATTTATTCATACCAATAAATTTGATGAAAGTGCAACAGATGGTAAAGTATTTTACTACTATATTGCAATAGCTTCAGATGCAGTGGGTAGCGACTCCGAATGGTATACCCATGACGATGTTCGTGGTTGGACAAAAATCCCTGCCCCAATCATTACAAGTGTCTCTGGGATGAATACAAGAACCCCTGCACTGGAAGATTGTATCGAAGTTGACTTTATTCAGAATAGCAGATCTTTAACGGGTGATAATGCAGTTTATAACATTATACGAAGCATCAAAAAACCAAATGAGGGTGTCGAGTATGCAAATGAAATCCCTGTTTTCCGCGACGACGCGGTGACTCCGGGAGCCTATTACAATTATTATGTAGCAGAGTGTGCATATGACGCCGTTCGTGATGAATACATTTCCACAGCGTGGAGTTCTCCTAAAAAAGGGTATCGTGCGCTTGAAACCCCATCACTGATTCATGCGGATAAATCTCAGAAAAAATCGTATATTCGCGTATCATGGAATGCAGTTCCTGGAGCAAGTTTCTATCAAGTGTCTCGTCGAATAGCAGGGACAGAAAAATATACTGTCTTAAATAAAAGATGGACCAACGCACTCTATTTTGATGATTCGAATAATCTTGATATCGATGAACGATACGAATATATTGTTAAAGCCGCGACATCAAGCTCAGGCAAACTCCCTAGTGATGTATCCCTACAAGATATAGGTTACCTTGCCAAAGAAGAGGTTGTAGAAAACGATATCACCGCTGGAACAGCCTTAGCACCAATTGAATGCGATAGCCTTGCCTTTGATGGAGATCGCCTTAACGCAACTTATCTTAAAGCCCCTGCTGTAACAGGTGTTTATACCGATATCGTTACTCAAAAAACACGTAAACTTAATTTCACGGTCTACGATTTCAGCCCCAATGACTCCATCATTAAAGTTTGGAACAAAAATCGCGTGCCATTATATAATACCCGAAGCTATAATGCGTCGATCAAAGCGGGCGACTTTACTCAAAAATTCTTGACGCATCCTGATGCACAACAAACAGTTCCAACTAAAGTTTGGCTCAAAGCGAGAGGCGGTCGCAACGAAATATTTAACAATGCAAACATGCGTGTTTATCGCGAAGTTAACTTTGTTTCGCCTGTGACAGACAGCGATTTAATCAACCTCTCTTCAACCGATACAATGTTATATATCACGGGCGAATACTTTGGAATCACGCCTCCTAAAGTTTGGATTGAATACAAAGATGCCAATGGTGTGGTGAGAAAGACATCCTGTAAAGTTACAGGCGGATATACTAAAGATGCTGAACATTATGCGATTAATAAATCTTTGGTAACCGACCTCAAAGGAAAGAGTAAAATTAGGGTTGCGATTCCTTCAAAATATCCTCTCTATGAAGGCGAGAGTTACTTTGTATTGAGTACAGGTAAAGATTTAACTACAATCAAAATAAATAAAATAG